>JBAXWB010000011.1 GCA_037128595.1 bacterium | reverse complement strand
TTGATTTCCAATGACTTACAACTTCAATACCCGCCCAACTGGCGAACTCGGGTTAAATGCCTCCCGCTGCGTTCCCAGTGTTGAGCGCTCCAGCGCGCGTGCCAGAGATAGAAGGAGCTCGTCTATCAGCCGGTTCACACGCCAGATCCGTCCGTGACGTTGGGTCTCCACCTCTGCCAGGATCTCCTTAAAAAAAATACATACGGATGCATACTTCGGAATCACAATAGGTGAGGGTGCTTCCAGAATTTGGCGGGCCACGTAGTGCTGTTCGGCAGAGGGCAAGGATGACCATGTTCCCAGTCTGAGTTTCCCGGAACGATCAAACCGATCCGGTCGGAGAATAATCCATGAAAGCTCCCCGATATCCATCACCTCGCGTGTTCCGCCATGCTGCTGCCAAGGTAAGGTGAGGGTGGTGGTCCCTGGTAGCGCACAGACCGGATTTTCTTCAACGCTCCAGTTAAAGCGGCCTTTGTGGATGTAGCAGATTTCGATGCCCGGATTCACGTGGCGCGGTAATGTCCCCGCGTCGATTTTGCGTATCAACCTGTGACCTAGCATTTGCACGTGCGGAAACGCCATCAGTTTATTCGAATCACGATTCAGTGATACTTCATGTTTCATAAACGTATATAATCCTCCAGAGGTACTTATTGGAAGTATATTTGTACGTGATTTGATTTTATGTGAATCAGTCACAAGCGGAGGTGTTGCTTAAATTTTGATATGACGGAGGCAGATGATGGATTTTACTCAACATGATATTAACATTCTCCGCAGTTTGGCCGCACGCTGTCGCCAGATTGCCGATTCCCCGGAAAATCTCGAGCTCAAGCGGCGCTGGACGGCCCTGAACGACCTCAACCATGAGGGGCCTCCCTTGCTTCTGGTTTCGCCGGAGGGCTCATGGAGGGAAATTGCCGCAACGTTACCGGTCGAATGTGAGAGCGAACAGGCCCGCCATTGGGAATTTTCGCTGCGCCAGACCCTCTATCAACACGATGTGATCCGGGATGACGCGGCCTTCGATCCCGTATTCACCGTGGGGTGTCCGGTGTCGGCCAGTGATTTCGGTATTCCTTTCCAGCAGACCCTCAGTGACCAGCAGGGTGGTGCCTATCACGACGAGCCCGTGCTGCAGAACCTGGATAGCGATCTGGACAAGCTCCATTTCCGGGCCATTACCGTCGATCGCGCGGCTGCCTCGCGAAGCGTTGAACTTGCCGAGAATACACTGGGTGATCTTTTGATCGTTCGGACACAGCCCGCCTTCTGGTGGACCTGCGGGTTGACGTGGACTGCAATCAAATTGCTTGGGCTCGAAAACTTCATGTTTGCCATGTATGACCATCCGGAGGGGCTTCATCGGTTGATGAAATTTCTTTCATCGGATATGCTGAATTTTATCACCTTTTTCGAGCAGGAAGGGCTACTGGGTTACAATAATGGGGGAATCGGCATTGGGAGCGGTGGCCTTGGCTACACCCGCCAACTGCCTTCACTTGAGGCACCGGTTAGCGGTCGGGTTCAGCTCAACCATCTCTGGGGGTTTGGGGAATCCCAGGAAACCGTCGGGGTCGCCCCTGATATGTTTGGGGAATATATCTTTCCCTACCAGTTTCCCCTGTTGGAGCGCTTCGGGCTCAATTACTATGGGTGTTGCGAAGCCAGCGAAGGACGCTGGAAATATGTCAGTCAAATCCCGAATCTGCGCTGCCTCTCCGTGGCCCCCTGGAGCGATCAGGCCCGTTGTGCCGAAATGTTTGGCCGCAAGTACGTCTATTGCCGTAAACCCAAGCCAACGCCGGTCTGCATGGGTTTCAATGAGGCTGAAATCCGCCTTGAGTTCCGGGAAACGCTCCAGCATGCCGGTGCCCTGAATACGGCCATGATTCTGAAGGATACCCACACGGTTGAAAATGAGCCCCAGCGATTTGCGCGCTGGGTTCAGCTCGGGCGTGACGAGTTCAGCGCATGATGGCCCCTAATTCAACTTTCCGGAATCTTTTCGGGCGTTACACGGATTGTCGAACCGGGAGGCGAGGCGTTTGCGGCGATGGCGTTAAACTCAGTTTTGCCAGAGCAGGAGCCCGGGCACGTCTGAAAAATGGGTGTCGTAGGTCAGCAGATGCGATCCACTCTCAGTGGCATGTTTTCCATGTCAGCCACGCGAGTTTCGAAAGCGCTGAATTCTTCCTCGGACCAAGTGCCGCAGAAAGCCGCAAAATCGGTCCGATGCGGTGGGCTACCGGGTGCATTGACTATCTGAACCGCGACGTCAAGCAATCGCGCAACTCCCAAATCTCCTCAGCATCCTCCTCATCTTACCGATGGGCGGTCATACGGCGGCCGCGCTCGAAAAAGTATTCCAGGGTCTCGAACTTCACCTCGGGCGGGATCGAATGGTCGGAGTGGATCACATAGCTGCAGTCCATATCCATAAGGGCGCCAATGGTCCGGTCCATTTCCGCATCAAGGATCGCCCGGTCATTGCTGATGAGGGCACGGGCGTCGACGCCGCCGAAAAAGGCGATCTGTTTACCGTATTGTTTCGCCAGGCGGGGAAGGTTCATCCCGGCCTTGACCTCCATGGCCTGCAGGCAGTTCATGCCGGCGCGGATCAAGCCCGGCACGAGCGGCTCGATAAATCCACAGGAGTGCACGATGACCTTCAGGCCCTTTCCGTGGAAAAAGTCGAACATGCGTTTATGACCGGGCTCAATGATCTCCGCATACATTTCCGGTGACATGAAGGGCCGTTCCTTGAATCCCATGTCCTCGTAGATAAAGGCACCATCGGGAAGACCTTCCTCGGCGAAGAGGACTTCAAGGTGCCGGATGGTCAGGTCTACATAGGTCATGACCATGTCTTTGACCCAGTCCGGATCCAGCGCCATGCCCACCAGCATATGTTCGTGTCCGCAGAGCGGGTGGATCATCTCAAACGGCCCGATTCCGGACCAGCAGTAGAATTCCTGGTTTTTATGAGCTTGGGCGCGGGTGGTCCGGTAGTTCTCGAAAGCGATGCGGCGCCGGTCGGTTCCGATCAGGAACGGTTTGGCCTTTTCCGCCCAGGTACTGCGTTCGGTGACGCTGAAGTTGACATGCTCCGGGGTGGCGGAATGTTTTTTGTGGCGGCGGAGCTGGGCCCCATTGCCATCCAGGATGAGCTGGGTGTCGTCCGTCTCTTCGAGCACGACCGGCTTGAAATCAAGGTCGACGGTATTGTTGGGCCAACCGCCGCAACGCAGGTCCAGTTTGAACTGTTCGATATAATCACCTTTAAGCAAGCCGGTGTCTTTCCATAACTGATGGGTTTCGGGCCAGAGATCCTCGTGACAGGGGCTGTGATCCACGGGTTTGAGGGCCAAGGTATTGGTGAAGCGTTCTTTTCCGGTCATGGGTTGCATGCGTGTCTCCAGTTTTGTGTATTGCCGGATTACATCATCAATGACATTGATAATCTATTCAAATATGTCGTGTTTAAGTTTTATGCTACAAAATTGTAGGCAATATTTTCGCCTCAGGTTGGCTATGATGTTGGCAGCAGTATTATTAATTAAAAATTCATCTGATTTAACTTATTCGAATTCAATATGTTAAAACTCAAACCCCTTCCTTGTTCCTGATTTTTAAGAGAGATATTTTTTCAGTTGGTACAACCTTTGCTGTTACAAACGAGGTCTGTGCAAATGAGGGTCGGTAAAGGGCGTGAGGCTGACTTAATCCGACATGGATGTGGGAATGGCTGAGCAATAGCATGTGAAAGCAGAGGGGATCCGGGCATGTGGTTAACAAAACGTTGGCTGGGGTTTGTGGTGGTGATGGCAGGATTGATGCCGGCGGTGTTATGGGCCGGGGATCAGGTTTCGATTGCGACGTCTGCCGGCGTGGGTCCGGGAATTAATGGGGCCGATACGGTCTGGGTGTTGTTATCAGCCGCCTTGGTGATGCTGATGACGCCAGGACTGGCCTTCTTTTATGGAGGTCTGGTTCGACGGAAGAACGTGCTCTCCATTCTGATGCAGTGCTTCATGATGCTGAGTGTCATCAGTCTGCAATGGGTTTTTTGCGGGTACAGCTTATCCTTTGGTCCTGACCTGTTTGGCATCGTGGGAAGCCTGGATTGGGTGGGGCTGAAGAATGTGGGAATGGAGGCCTCCTCTTATGCCCCCACGGTGCCCCACACCGCCTTCGTGATCTTTCAAATGATGTTTGCGGTGATTACGCCGGCCCTGATCATCGGGGCCTTTGCCGAGCGCATGCGCTTTGCCGCCTTTGTGGTGTTCAGTATTTTGTGGACCACCCTGGTGTATGACCCCGTGGCGCATTGGGTCTGGGGACAGGGCGGCTTCCTGGGCACCCAGGGGGGGATGGGGGCTGTGGATTTTGCCGGCGGGATTGTGGTCCATATCAATGCCGGTATGGCCGCGCTGGCCGCGGTGATTGTATTGGGTAAACGCAAGGGATTCCCGGATGCGATTTCGCCGCCGCATAATCTGCCGGTGGCCGTGCTGGGTGCCGGGTTGCTGTGGTTCGGTTGGTTCGGGTTTAATGCGGGAAGTGCCCTGGCCGCCAATCACGTGGCCGTCAGCGCGTTTATGTGCACCCATATTGCCGGGGCGGCGGCGGGCCTGGTCTGGTCGATTCTGGACTGGGTGAAATTTGGCAAGCCGACGACGCTGGGAATGATCACCGGGGCCGTGGCAGGGCTGGCGGCGGTCACGCCCGGGGCGGGCTATGTGGCGGTATCGGGGGCTATCTGGATCGGTCTGCTGTCCGGGATTATCTGCTGGCTGGCGGTGACCGCTCTCAAGGCGAAATACCAGTATGATGATTCGCTGGACGCCTTCGGGGTTCATGGGATCGGGGGTATCTGGGGTACCATCGCGGTGGGCATCTGGGCCACCCGGTCCGTCAATCCGGCCGGCGTTAGCGGCCTGTTCTATGGCAATCCGATGCAGCTGTGGATCCAGCTCAAGGCGGTGGGCATCACCATGGCCTATTCGTTTGTGATGTCGCTGGTTTTGTTCAAGGTGGTGGACTTTGTCATCGGTTTGCGCGTGAAGGAGCATGAAGAGGCGATTGGACTGGATCTCACCCAGCATCGTGAGTCAGGATATACCGTATTGGATTAATGAGGAGAAATCATGAAATACATTATCGCGATTATTCAGCCGGATCGATTGGACGAGGTGTTGGCCCTGTTGTTGAAGAAAGACATTCAATTGGTGACCGTTTCCAATGTGGTGGGACGGGGCCGGCAGAAGGGCATCGCCGAGGTGTACCGGAGTCATAAGGAGGCGGGCACCCTGCTGAAGAAGGTGAAACTTGAGATTGCCGTCAACGATGAGTTCGTGAAACCGGCCATGGATGCCATTACGGAAGGGGCGCGGACCGGGCGGACCGGGGATGGTAAAATCTTCGTATTCGACATGCATGAGTGCCTGCGGATCCGCACCGGCGAAACCGGTTCCGTGGCCATCGGGTAAGGGACGCTTGTTTTTTTGTTCTTGCCCTTGCTTTTTGATCGTAACTCTCTACGATGTAACTCGTGAATACGTGCCTGACGTATATACAGGAGTGCGATTACGAGTAAGAACAAGAACCGAAAGGATGTGACTATGAGTAACGTTTTAATTGTTGAGTACAGTTTGTATGGACATATCTACAAGATGGCGGAAGCGGTGGCAGAAGGCGTACGCGAAGTAGCCGGTTGCAAGGCCATCATCAAGCGGGTGCCGGAAACCCTTTCGGACGAGGTGTTGGGTAAGATGGGCGCGATTGATGCCCAGAAACGCATGGCGCATGTCCCGGTGGTAACGACCGATGACCTGGTTGCGGCGGATGCCATCATATTCGGGGTACCGACCCGGTTTGGCAATATGTGCGGTCAGATGCGTCAGTTCCTGGATAGCACGGGTGGGCTTTGGATGAAAGGTGCGCTTGTCGGGAAGCCTGGCAGCGTTTTCTGCAGTTCCGCGACCCAGCATGGCGGCCAGGAGTCGACCATCCTCAGTTTCCACACCACGCTGTTGCATCAGGGGATGATCGTCGTGGGGTTGCCGTACGCCTTTGCCGGGCAAATGGGCTTTGCGGAAGTGACCGGGGGCAGTCCTTATGGCGCGACCACCATTACCGGTGGACAGGGCGAACGGATGCCAAGCGAGAACGAATTGGCTGGCGCCCGCTTCCAAGGCGCTCATGTGGCCCGCATTGCGCTCAAACTCAAGGCGTAATGGAAAAACGGAAAGTGGTTGTCAACGACCGGATGCAGACCGGCTTTGTCTATTGGTTGACAGAGCCGGTCGGTCACCATTTTCATCCTGAATTCGATCCTGAGTTAACCCCGAAGGAAATGCTGGAAATGGGCGTTTTCGGCGGGAAATACATGACCGATTGTCAGGATGAATTTCCCAAGGCCTGGTTTGTAAAAGCGAAGCTGAGCCCGGTTCAGCGTAATCCCAAACTGAATTACTTTGGGGTCAATGCGTCCAAACCCCTGAGTTACTGGCGCGAGAAGGACTGGATCTGTGCCGAGGATCCGCGTGGCTGGTTCCAATGGTACTGCCGGTATTACATGGGGCGGCGTGGCCCTGATGATGGACGCCAGATCAAGCGCTGGGCAGCCATGACCCGCCATGTGGCCCAGTTGAAGAAAGCCTGTCCTGCCGGAGATATCCACTGCCGGCCCCGCCAGCGCCAAGCCCTGCTTCACTGGGCTTATGATAGCCGGACGCTCTAAGCACAAGCGGTTCACCGGGACGGTTCGCCCTACCCGAATGCACATTCGAACAACACCTGATTTAATTGGTAGGGCGAGGCGTCCCTGCCGAGCCGTCGTGTTGCTGGCTTGATTCAAGTCAGCCGATTCTGCCGTCAGGCCTTTATCCCTTCAGCCGGATCGTCTTGATTTCAAACGGACGGAATTTAAGGCGCAGCGAGCCGTTTTGGGCTTTGATCTCCTTGGCGGCACCTTCGAGCATATTGGTCTCAAAGGCCTGTTTGAAGGGGAGGCCCACGGACAGGCGGCACTGGGTGGCATTGTGCACCGACTCGTAGAGGCGGATCACCAGGTCCCCTGAGCCGTCTTCCGCCGGCTTGACGGTCTCGACGATCACATTACCGGCATCCAGACTCAAGAGGCTGGCCGTCTCCGCGGCACCCCTGGCGGTGGTCACCGGCACATTCAATTCATAGGCCTGCTGAATGATGCCGGAGTGGGTGAAGGAACCCTTCTGGCAATAGAAGGCATAGGTGAACTCCTGAATGCCCTTGTCGGCTGTCATATCGGGCGCAAGCGGCGCGCGCAGAAGCGTCAGGTTGATACTGTTCCCTTCCACGTTGACGCCATACTTGCTGTCATTGAGGACGGCGGCGCTCCGGGACTCCTCGACGAGGGCGGTCCATTTGTGATTGCAGACCTCAAAGCGGCCGGCATCGTACGGGCGTGTGGCATGCGTCGGACGCTTCACGTAACCAAACTGGATATCGTGCAGGGCATCCTCGTTGTGGACGGTGACCGGGAAATTGACCTTCAGGAGCTTGTGGCTCTCCTTCCAGTCAATCGTGGTTTTGAAATCGATCCGGCGACTGCCGGACCGGAGGATGATCTTCTGGCTCAGTTTGGACGAGCCGATCAGGCGGGTCACTTCCACCGCCGCACAGAGCGGGCCCTGGGCGACGACCTTCAGGGTGGCCTTGCGATCAAGTTCAACCGGCTGCTGTTTATACATGCTGTCGATATCCCAGGCATCAAACAAGCCCGGGACATCTTTGTAGAGCTTGAAACGGTTGCAGGGGCCGGCCGCAAATTCCTCGCCGGTTTCCCGATCAATCACGCTTGTGATCTCCCCGCAGGCATTCAGGGTCAGCTTCAGGAATTCGTTTTCCAGGCTGGTCCGACTCGCTTTGACGGGGTTCGTGACGACCGGCGCTTTAGATGATTTCCGGATGGACACCCAGCCGCAGGCGGGAACATCCTTGACCCGTGCGCAGGTTTTTCCGCCACTCTCCTGGGTGACAAGGGCTTCGCCATGCATGGTTTCCGCGTGGGTGAAGCCAGCCGGTAGTTCCACGATCGCATCCCGTTTCCATGAGAGGGAATTGAACACGGTGAGGGCTGCGGGGTTGTTTTTGACCAGCGCCTTTCTGGCATTGTCCGCAATCGTGTCCGCCTTGCTGATGACGTTGGCGTAAGCGGCCTCCGCTTCCTCGTAGACCCGGTGAATGGAAGAGCCGGGGATAATGTCATGAAACTGATTCAGCAGGACGGCCTTCCACAGCCCATCCGCCTGCTTGAGCGGGAACGGGAAGCGGGCGAGGAGGGCGGCGGTGGCGCCCCACAGTTCGGCCTCGCGCAAGCCCAGCTCCGAGCGGCGGTTTCCCTGTTTGGTTTTAGCCTGGGTCGTATAGGTGCCACGATGGGCCTGGAAGTAGAGTTCCCCGACCCATGAGGGGAGTTTCGAGGTATTCAGCTTGCTGAAATAAGCGCCAGGGGCTTCGATTTCGCAGCGCGGCAGGCCCTCCAGGTTTTTCCCCCGCTTCAGGAATTCAAAATGCTCACGGGTCGGGCCGCCGCCTCCGTCACCCCACCCGAACGGGACCAGCCGGGCATTGTGCACCGAGTCCTTCTGGACGCGCTCCCGCCAGCGTTGGGCAATCGCCTTCGGACTGGTTTCGGAGTTGTAGTCGTTGTGGAGATAGGAGAGGACCTTGGTGCCATCGATGCCGACCCAGTTGAAGATATTGTAGGGGAACGGGTCGCCCCCGTTGTAGGTCCAGAAAATCTTCTGGGTGGAGAAATATTTGATGCCGCACCCTTTCATGATCTGGGGCATCGCGCCGCTATAGCCGAAGACATCCGGCAGCCACATGAGTTCGTTGTCGACACCGAACTCCTGCTTGAAGAACTGCTTGCCATGGATGAACTGGCGGATCAGGCTTTCCCCGCCGGTGATATTGGTGTCCGCCTCAACCCACATGCCGCCTTCAGGGAGCCAGCGGCCCGCTTTGACGGCCTTCTTGATCCGCTGATAAAGGGCGGGATACTTGGTTTTGACCATCTGGTACAGATGCGGCTGACTCTGCAGGAATTTGTATTCGGGATACTCTTCCATCAGGGCCAGTTGCGAGGCGAAGGTCCGGCAGCACTTGCGCTCGGTTTCCTGCAGGGGCCAGAGCCAGGCGACATCGATGTGGGAATGCCCGAAGCAGGTCATGCGCGCCGAGGTCGGACCATTTTTCTTTTCAAGCAGGGGCTTAAGAAGCGCACGGCCCTTCCGGACGGTTTTAAGCATGTCCGCCCGTGGCAGCTCCAAGTCAATCACCAGTGTGGCTTCCATGAGGGCATCATCAATTTCCGCGACGCGCAACGATTCATGGTCGGCCAAGCTGTCCCTGAGTTGCAACAGGGTTTCCATATCGAAGCGGAGCTGAAAGAGTTCTTCCTCCCAGATGCCGAAGGCGCTGACCCCGACCTTCACCTGGGTGGCAGGCGGTTCGGGGACCATCTCATGCCCATGGGGACAGGGGCCGCCCCCCTCGACGCGGGGGCCGTGGCCTGCATATGATTCGACGAGAATCTCAAATGTTTCGCCGCCTTTGGCCTTTTGCGTCAACGTGATTTCCTTGTGGCCGATGTCGTTGGCTCCAAAATTCATGCCGTTCAGCATGATGGCCGCTTCGCCCCCGACGTTGACCCGCATGGCGATCCGTTCGCCGGCGGCTTCTTTGGGCAGGCGGACGCTCCCTTTGAACCAGCCGTAATCCCATTTTCCGCCCCAGTCGGTTCCGGGCGCCATCAGCGTAAACTTGCCTTTAAGGGCCTGATCCGCCGTGAGCTGCTGCTTCGTCACGAAGCCTTTGAAGGGGACCGTGCCAAGGGGCTTGAAGTACATGGATGGCATCACGGTCATCCAGTTATTAATGCGTCTGCGCCATTCGGGATTGAGCACCATAAACTTTATTCTCCACGTTGAAATTATTTCATGATTCGGATCAGCACGTTACCGTATCAGGGAATCGATCGCTAGGAGAAACCATCAGGATGAATGCCGTAACTTCCCGTTAACCCATTCGTATTCCCGCACCGTACTGGCCACCACCCCGCCCGCTTGCAGCGCTGGTGGAAGTACGTGGAACGTATAGGTTTCAATTTCCAGGTGACCGGCCGGCAGGGTCGTGAGTTGACTCCAGAACCGGGCATTCAGGGTGTTGGCGGTGGCATGGAGTGGACCATGCCCCTCGAAATAGAGGGGCACATGGAAGTGGATCCGCCAGAGTGAGTCGGGCGTCTCCGGAGTGGCCGGGCCTTCCAGCGCCTCCTTCAGATCCGCATAACGGAAAGGGGGGCGGGCTTTGACCTGATGGAGATACACCGGATCGAGAAAGTCAGTGAGCCGGGCTCGGGCCGCCGGGGTAGGCGTGACCTCCAGTGCGGAACTCAACTGGACTTTGGAGATCCGGATGCCATGCCCGGCAAACCGGGCGAGGCTTTCGGTCAGATCTTCAAACTGAATAGCCAGATGGCAGGTGTCAAAACACACACCGATGTGGCGGCGCAGGATCGCTTCGGCCTCGGAGCGGGTGCAGGACAGGCGTGCGACGACCTGCGGAATGGCATGAGGGATGAATTGCTGCTCGAAAAACTGAATGACTTCCGGCGTTGTTTCGAGAAGACAGTCGGGTTCGGGCTCGAGTCCGAGATGAATCTCCCGGCCGGTGTTCATGTGAATGTCATGTAGGGAGGCCGCGCATTCGGCCAACTTGATCATCATCTCGCTGGAGGGGGTGCCCGCGTCCTCCCGCCCCGGAGTGAACTTGTAGCCGAGCGGGACGGTGCTGATGCTGCCGTCGGTCCCTTCCGGGAGCAATGCCGCCAGGATGCGCGCCAGGGTAAGGGTATAATCGAGACGCTCCGGGGTCGACCAGTCTGGCTTGTAGACCGTCGTCTTGACCGGGCTGGTGTGAAAGGAGCCATAGGGGAAGCCGTTGATGGTAAAGGCGTAGAGGTTCTGCTCCCCCATGAATTGTTTAAAGGCGGCCAGTGCGTCAGGTTGGCACAAGGTATTGGCCGCCTGGTGACTCAACCGCAAGCCCAGCCCGAACGGCTGGCCGCAGGACACCCGGTCGCGGATCGCCAGGGTATGCGTCTGGATGGCGGCCAGGTTCTCCGCCCAGGTCTCTCCCGGATGAACATTCAGGCAATAGGTCAGATGATGGCGTGGCTTCATGGGTTTTCATTTCACTCATAATCATAATCTTAATCGTAATCATAATCCTCTTTGGGTCTGGAGATTACGATTAAGATTAAGATTACGATTAAGATTATGATGTGAGTTTAGAGTCTACACATTTTTTCAGGTAGGTAATCCCTTCGGCAATGATCGCGGGGTCCATGGTGTGGACTTCGGTCCGGGCCCCGATGGGGGCGGGGAGAGTAATGGTAAGCGGTCCGCCCAGATGTTCCTGGAAACGGGTCAAGCCTTCCAGAATGGCCAGCGACCCGTCCGGCTTGAGTGAGGTGAGTTGTTTATTCCAGATGGGCAGCCCAGTTGCCTTGAGGGCGGTGAGCAGGGTGGTCAGGGCCTTTTCCGGGATCAGGCCCAGGCGCATGGCGTAATACGAGTCCAGGGCAATGCCGATGGAGACCGCCTCGCCATGCCGCAGGCGATAGCCTGACATGACTTCAAGTTGATGGGCCGACCAGTGCCCGAAATCAAGCGGGCGGGCGCTTCCGTTTTCAAACGGATCACCACCGTCACGGATATGATCCAGATGCAGTTTGGCGCAGGTAATGACCAACCGTTCCATAACGGACGTCTCCCGCTGGCGGAGCGCCCGGGCATTCCGGCAGAGATAGGTGAAGAACGGCCGGTCTTTGATCATAGCGACTTTGAAGGCCTCGGCAACGCCGGCAATCCATTCCCGGTCAGGCAGGCGGTCCAGGAAATCGAAGTCATTGACCACGGCAAAGGGAGGCGCGAACGTGCCGAGAAAGTTTTTGCTGCCAAAGAGATCGATCCCGGTTTTAACCCCGACGCCGACATCGTTCTGGCCCACCACGGTGGTGGGCATGCGGATGACCCGTAGCCCCCGGTGGACGAGCGAGGCGGCCAGTCCGGCCATATCAAGGATGCTCCCCCCGCCCATAATCAACACCACGCTCTGGCGTGCCAGATGGCGTTTCTCCATCAGCGCTATCATCCGGGTGAGGCCGGCAAGTTCCTGCTTGGCCTGTTCGCCGCCGGTGATCGTCTCGATGGGGCCGGCAAGCTCAAGGAGATCCTGATGTGCCTTGAAATAGGCTTGGATCCGGGCCTCATAATGCGGCCAGGCGCGGGCGGCACCTTTATCCACGCACACCATCACCCGGTGGCGACGCGGCTCATGGAGGCGGTTAATGGTGTTGGCGAGCAGGGGATTGTCCGGGGAGAAGGTGGCCCGGTGGAAATACACGGGGAACTCGAAAGGGATCGAGAGGCGTTGCTGGAAGCCGGTAACGGATGAGCTCACGACAGGGTCTCCAGGTGTTGCTTCACAAGTTGGGCGAGTTCCTGCAGGGTGGCGGGGGTGCCAGCCAACTGGCAGGTACTTGCCCAGACGGCATCCCGGTCTTTACCGATTCTTCCATGCGAGCCCTTGATGCGGCGGGTGTCCTGACTGACCGAGATCGGGGGCCAGCCGAAGAACAGCTCACAGGGATCATAGCCGGGCTTGTTATGGATATCCACATGGCTGGCATAATCCGGCGCTTTTTTCCGGTCCGTCCACCAGGGGTAGGCAAACCAGAAGCCGGGCTTGGCCACCAGTAGCAACTCGCCCCCATGCGGATGGGCAAGCCCGGCGGCGTGTTGGGCTTTGGCATCCATGATGGTTTCAATGCCGTCCAGGGAGGCCAGTGCGGTGCGGGTTTCCTCAATATTTGCTGTGTTTCGCAAGGTGACATGGGCGATTTCGTGGTCGACCATGGCAAAGGCCTGACTGGCGTGAAAATCCGGGTAGTGCATCCCGGCTACCGTGCGGGTTTGGAACAAGTTGGCCTCAAGCAGGGCCCGGTTCGGGAATATCGCTTGAGTCGAGGGGCCGATGGCGTAGTCACCGAAGAGGATCAGGTCGTACCCGTTTTTTTCGGCGGCGTTCCGGATGAGGGCGAGTTGCTCAAGCAAGGCCGACAGGGCCCGTTTGGCGGCTGGATGCGCCGGCCCATGTCGCTGGAGGTCGTAGTCGAGTGCGGGGAGATAGGTCAGGCAGAGATCGGGCGCCTGGTCCGGGTCGGCCAGCAGGAGTGCGGTGGCCTTGGCAATCCAGTCGGAGGAAACGGGCGAGGCCAGGGGGCCCCAGTAGCGGTGAAGAGGGAAGGTGCGCTTGATGGATTTGCAGAGCGAGTCATAAAGGCCGGCGGGTTGACTGTACACGCTTTGAACCATCCCGCCGCCATGTTTATGGATGGGGGCGGGGGAAAGAATGATGTCCACCGATTCGCCCAGTGACTGCTGCCAGAAGAGCATCGCCACGCGCTTGCCCCGCTGTCGGAAGGCGTCCCAGATCCGCGGACCGGAAACCAGGGCGGAAGATTGTTCCCAGAGGAGCGGACGCCGGAGTTCCCGGTGGAACTGGCCATTGGCCATCATGCCGTGGCTTGACACGGGGGCCGCGGTCCGGAAGGTGGCCTGGGCGGTGCAGGTGAGGGCGGGGAACACGCTGGTCAAGGGCTCGAGCGGGAGTCCGCCCCACGTGGCCCCGAACGTTTCGGTCAGGAAGTCATAGCCCAATCCGGCCACTTGAATGATGACTAAACGGTTTCTCATTTCTTTATTAACTACCATAAAACCATTTGCCAATCCAACCGCTTACTGGAAAGAGAAAAAGCAGGAGGAGGGCGAACCCTTCGCCGGCGCCGCCCGTTGAGGCGCAGAGCGCCGCCTGGGTAAAAAGGAGGCCACGGATCAGGCCGCCGACCGAGGCCTGGATGACGCGGGGTGAGGCCTGGGGGCGCATCTGGGCGACCCACACGATCGCCCAGAGAATAGACATGGCCGATAACAGGGCTGACATGCTTTTCCAATTGAACTCGATGGGCCCACCCGGTCTGATCAGCAGGATAACCAGCCAGACCGTCAGGAGGAGGGGAATGCCCCAGCGGCACCAGCCGGGAATGGGTTCCGCTTCAGGGTCGGCTTCGTGGCGGGCGATGAGGGTAATGAGGGCGACGTACAGGGTCAGGAAAAGAGCGGCCATCAGCACGGGGGGTGAGGTGAGTCCCTCGCGGCCCAGGACCGCCGCCCCCAGCAACAGGCTCAACCCTCGGCAGATCCCCATGGAGAGAGGGGATAACCAGGCCAGTCGTTTGCCCGCGGCATTGTAGAACCAGGAGGCCAGGACCAGCAGCAGCCCCGTGGCGATGGCGGCGCGACCAGCCGGGAGGGTCATGAGCAGTCCGGCCAGAGAGAGGAGAATGGCGGCCCACTTAACGGCGGCCGGGCTGACCGCACCTGACGGGATGGGCCGGCCGGGCCGCTCCCGGGCATCTATGGCGCGGTCAAAGAAGTCGTTGGCCAGCAGGCCGCTGGCATAGAAGGCCAGGGCGGCCCCCATGACGGCATACACCGCATTCCAGGCCGGGACCACCTGTAGAGCCAAGGCGGCCAGCAACGCACCGCCCAGGGGATCACCGGGGACGGTAAAGAGATTGGGCGGACGGAAAAGAGAGAGCCAGCCTTTCCCGGCACTGGGGGCAGGGGCGGTTGAGTGAGTACTTCCCTGAAGCGGTTCTTTGAGTGGGCTCTGGTTTTGGTCTTCGTCCATGAGTGGAAAGATAGCGAGAAGTGGCCCCCCGCATCAATGCGCAAATCAGGGTTGAGCGCATCTCTGAGTTGTGGGGCGGATGTCCCCATCCGCCTGTCTACGGGTCCAACTGGAAACAAGGCGGATGGGGACATCCGCCCCACAGAGAGAGCCAAAATATAGAGATGCGCCCGCAAGACCTTACGGAGCACGTCGACCTGAAAAGGCAGCCCTTAAACGTCGGTCAGAAGAGCTTTTACTGCGGCGCGTTTCGGTGGGGGAGATCGGGTCGGTAATGGCCTTACGGAGCGCGCGGCTTTGCTGCCATTCATCCCATGTCCATGAGGTTTTAAGGGGTGCCGTTGATTTCATCATTTTCACTTGGGCTGGATTGGGCAAAACAGCCACTCAGCAGCCACAGCGGCTCACCGGGACGGTTCGCCCTACCCCCTGCAAGTTCAAGCAACACTTGATATTAATCCGGTAGGGCGAGGCGTCCCGGCCGAGCCGTCCTTATGCGGCTGAAATGAGGCTGACCTAGCCCTATGGACTCCATTCTGCTGCAGGTTAGGGTGGAATTAATCGGGTGCGCCCTTGAAGCGTACGGGGGTTTCTGTCATCATCTATTTTTTGCACATGGATGGAACAGATGACAGAACCGGTTAAAGATAATTTGGAATGGTTGGCGGATCTCAATCCCCAGCAACGGCAGGCCGTTGTGCATGGAGAGGGACCGCTCCTGGTGGTGGCAGGCGCAGGGAGTGGTAAAACCAAGACCCTGGCCTATCGTGTCGCCTATTTGATCTCGCAGGGGGTGAATCCCTCCAATATCCTGCTGATGACGTTTACCCGGCGGGCTGCCGAGGAGATGCTCAGTCGGGCGGCCGCTGTCAGCTTGCATACCGCCCACATGACGGGCCGTGTCTGGGGGGGGACCTTCCACGCCATTGCCAATCGCCTGCTCCGCACCTATTCCAAACAAGCGGGCCTGCCAAACAACTTCACCGTGATGGACCAGTCGGATTCAGAGGATCTGCTGAATGTGATCCGTCACGAATTGAATATCGGTAAAAATGACAAGCGGTTTCCCCGCAAGGGAACCTTGATGGGGATTTATTCGCGCTGTGTGAATGGGGGGGAACAACTGCCCAGCGTGCTGACCAAGCACTATTCCTGGTGCCTGGAATACCAGGAGGAACTCAAGAGCCTGTTCAGTGGCTATGTGATCCGTAAACAGCAGCGGGGCGTCATGGATTATGATGACCTGTTGCTGTATTGGTTGCAATTGATGAGCTCCGATGAGCTCGCGCGTGAGATCGGCGGCCGGTTCGAGCATGTGCTGGTGGATGAGTATCAGGATACCAACCTCGTGCAGGCCGATATCCTGCGGGCCCTGCGGAAATTCAACCAGAACATCATGGCCGTGGGTGATGACGCCCAGAGCATTTACGGCTTCCGCGCCGCCAATGTCCGGAATATCCTCGATTTTCCCCAGCAGTTTCCCGGGGCCACGGTGATCACGCTGGAACAGAATTACCGTTCGGTCTGCCCGATTCTGGAGACGACCAACCGGCTGATCAGTCAGGCCCATGACCGGTTTACCAAGGATCTCTGGTCTGCCCGCAAGGAGGGGCAACGGCCGATGATCGTAACCTGCCGGGATGAGGCCTCGCAGGACCAGTTTGTCGTAGACCGGATCCGGGAGCATCTCGAGAAGGGGATTCCCCTGAGCAAGCAGGCGGTGCTGTTCCGTTCAGGACATCTTTCGGACTCCCTTGAAATTCTCCTGACCACCCGGAATATTCCCTACCACAAATATGGCGGCCTGCGCTTTCTGGATGCGGCGCATGTCAAGGACCTGATCAGTTTCCTGCGGGTCTCGGAAAATGCATCCGATGAAATCGCCTGGTATCGGGTCCTGCAGATGATCGACAAGATCGGGCCGGCCACGGCGGCCAAGATCGTGACGCATATCAGCCGGGCTCAGGATCCCCTGGCGATGCTGACCTTCCCCGTGCCGGCCGCCGCCCAGGCGGGTTGGAAAATGCTGGGCCAGTTAATGGTGGATTTGGTGAAGGCCGGGGAGAGCGACCCGGTGGCCCAGATTCAGCGCATCCGGGCCTTCTATGAACCCCTCATGAATCTCCGCTATGAGAATGCCCAGGCCCGGGTCCGTGACCTGGACCACATTGAACAGGTCGCGTCGCGCTATAAATCGCGTCGGCAATTGCTGACGGATCTGACGTTGGATCCGCCTAACTCCACCCGTGATATTGCGGCGCATGCCGCGCAGGATGATGACCGGCTGGTGTTGTCCACGATTCATTCGGCGAAGGGGTGCGAGTGGGATGTGGTCTATGTGATACATGCGTCGGATGGCTCGTTGCCTTCCGAGAAGTCCACCGGCAGTGAAAAGGAGCTCGAAGAGGAGCGGCGCTTGGCCTATGTCGCCATGACCCGTGCCCGCGACGTCCTGTATATCACCTGGCCGATGCGGGTGTATCAACGCTGGGGCGGGATGGGTGACAAACATGCCTATGGCCAGATCTCGCGGTTTATCACCGATGAGGTTCGCGCCTCCTGCACCCTGATGTCATTCGGGCACAGTGGCGGCTATTCCGATGAGCATTCCTATGATCAGCGCGACATCATCGGTCGCGTGCGCCAGCAGATCAATTCGCAGTGGGACTGACCGGGGGGCTGCTGGGCGGGGGCAGGGCGCTGAGCTGCGTGTTTTCGCGCAGCGCCAGGGTGGTCATGATTTTGATCACATAGACCTGTGTCTGGGGCGGGAGTTCCGCCGCAATCGCCGCATAGTCACGTGCCCCGTGCTGCTTCAGCAGCCGTCCCACACAGCCCTCTCCGGCATTGTAGGCGGCGACGGACAGGGTCCAGTCGCTGAAGCGGGCATACAGTTGCGCCAGGTATTGCGCGGCGGCTTTGGCACTTTTATCAGGCGTGGTCCGGAAATCCTCCTCTGCTTTCAGGAGGCCAAACCGGCGGGCGGCTTCTGTTTTGAATTGGAACAGGCCCCGTGCACCCGACCGGCTGACCGCATGGGTATTCAACGTGGATTCCACCTCGGCCACCCAGGCTAGTTCCTGGGGGAGGCCCTCGGTGATGAACTGTTTTTTCAATTCGGGAATCAGCCCCTGTGCATGCGCCGGAAGCGGGGTTTGGGATTGTCGTTTCGCCCATTGGCCGCCCTTGATAATGCAGGGCCAGCGGGTCTCCCCGAAGCGCGGATCGAGGAGCGGGGCGGGGGCACTCAGACGTTCGGTCAGGCGGGGACCGGCTTCCGGCATGAGCGTATTGGCTGGCACGGGGGCAACGGGGCCATATTCAAGGCTAGGGGTTGCCTGGGACAACGCCGGCAGGAGCAGTCCGGCCAGAAGACTCACGAAGCGGTTGAAACCATAGGGGGTTAAGTGCCGCATAGAGGGGGGATCAGGTTGCAAACTCTTTCCGGATGGCCTTTTCCAAATGGACTGGATTGGTGTGATTCAGCCGGTCGAGAATGCGCTCCCAGCGATACGCGAAACTCCCGCGTTCATCCCGGGGCCGGTGCTTAAAGAGCATGTCGAACGCCCGTTTCCGCAATCGATACTCCTGTTGAGTATGCGTGAGCCTCTCGACAAAAGCGGCCAGATAGGCGTCCACTGCGGCCTGGGGTTCCGGGAAGAAGGGGATCCGGCGGAGGAGGGGCATGGCGTAGGCATTGGCGAAGGCGTCTAATGGCGAAAAATAGTCCGTAAAGGCGCCGGTGTGATCCGAGACAATCAGTTCGGCCGGCATCCCGCTGCTGTTTTCCAGAATGACTTCATCCCCGTCATCGAACAGCACGGTGTTCTGCAGGTTCATGCGTCCGACAATCAGGTTGGAGGCGGCGGCTTTTCCCAGGAGTCCGGCAAATTTTAGGGCATAGGCGGGATTCTGGTAGCGGGAGCGAGGAATCTTGTCGCTGGCCAGGCCGGGCAGGTAATCGCGTTCGAAATAGGTCGACCAGATGAGTTGTCCATCATAACGCCCGCCGCGGTAATGCTCGCTGATTTTCCTTGTGGCCACCCGGGGCGGCAGGTTCATCCCCAGTTGCTGGCATCCCAATCGCCGGTCGAGGATGTATTCCGTGTATTCTTCCGCCTCCATGATGGACGGGAGGAGGTCTTTCCCCTCATTGAGGTGTTCCCGGATTCCCCATTTCTGCATGCGGCTGATGCGTACAATGGGGCGGGTGATATTGGTCTGCTTCACTTCCGACACATAGACTTCACGGCGGCCTGCAGTGGTCGGACGGCGGGAAAGGGACCCGATGACCCGCCCGATGTTCACGTATTCGATGTCGCCGAATTCCCTGACATAATTGAAGATAAAGCCGCGGGCTTTCTCATCGCATAACAGTTGCAATTCAGGGGAGGACGGGTTGCGATCCAGTTCGTCGAAGATGGAGTCGAAGATCAGTTCGCCCTCCTCGATTTTTCCGCCGGGCAACCATTCAATCTGCATGAAGAACTCCGGACTCAACCCCAGCAGCACTTCCTCGGGAATCGTTTGGTCGTGCTGGCCGAGGAGGGCGGAAAACATGGAGTTCCGCCACTCGGTGTCTTCCGCGTTATCTTCGCGCAGTTCCGGCGGGACCGCCTCGCGGAATGCATTCTTGAGGGCTTCGTAACAGGGGCGGATGGGGTCCTGAATGGCATGGGCGAACCGGGTGTGGGTAAAGGTTTTGTCGGCGGCGAAAAAAGTGACCTCGGGATGGGCCATCCGGTTGTATTTGCACGAATAGTCCCGGATCTCGATCAGGTGGCGCTTCAGCTCCTCGTCCGGCAGGGCTCCCAAATTGCAGAATTGCTGAAAGCTGACAAAGCGGGTGCCCGTGTCGCGGCTGTAATAATAAATCGACTTACCTTCAATGGGGGTAATGGAGGCGAGAATCATCTGCTTCATTTCATCAGGGGTCTGGGGGAGGGCGGCGATCCGCCAGTTTTCGCCTCGTTTCTTGATGGCGACGCGGACGTTTTCATTCATCAGGTTGAGGAATTTGATTTTCTGTTTGGATAGCAGTTCCTGAAGCAATTCATCGGCTTCATAGGCCAGCGCCATATTTTCAGGATCGGGCCGGATCAGGACACAGCCGGCATCCATGATCAAGTCGACTGAATGCTGCCACTCGCTCATCTCATCCTCTTCCTCCAGGGCCGGCAGGCCTGCGGCAAGTCGCGTGGCATTGAGGTCGGCGATATAGGCGATCCGCTGCAAGGCGTGGATGCCCGGGAGTGTCACCAGGGTCCTGCTGCGCGGGAAGATGGTGCCGATGCCGGAGCGCAGTCGCCCGTCAGGGTAAGTCGCCAGAGGATGTTCGCCTAAAATCCGTATACTCATGTACCCAGACACTACCAAGGTTTCCCGCAGGGAAACAACAGTTCTTTGCGCGATTTTCTTTTCTTTATCCGGCCTGAGGGATGGCTTACCATGACGCCCTATGAATTCCATTTATACCACGACCATCACCCGTGAGGCGCAACGGCGCGGGATCGGAATCGAGGTCATCGACCCCGTGACGCCGGTGTTTGTGCTGAAGCATAAAACCAGGAAGATCCGTTGCTATAACGCCCTGACCGACCAGGTGGGGGCTGTGACGTTTCATATGACGCAAAACAAGCGTCTGGCTAACTGTTTTCTCAGCGCCCAGGGGTTTCCGGTGCCGGCCCAGGCGGCGTTTACCGATGTGCCCGCCGCCCAGGCATTTCTGAAAAAATTCAAAACGATTGTGGTCAAGCCCTGTACGCAATGGGGCGGACGCGGAGTCTCGGTGGCGGTGCGGACCCTCAAGGAACTCACCCGTGCCATCAATTTTGCCAGGACGTTTGAGGAAGAGGTGGTTCTGGAAGAGTATGTCGGTGGCGAGGATTACCGGCTTATTTTTGTAGATTACCGGTATGTGGCAGCGATCCGCCGGCGAGCCGCCCGGGTTACAGGCAATGGGCGGGACTCTATCCGGAAACTCATTCTCGCCCAGAACCGGGTGGAACGGGCGCTGGATCCCAGTCACGTGATCCCGGTCGATGCGGAGACGGGGCGTAATCTGGCGGCTCTGGGCTTGAGCTGGACGACCGTGCCCGCCGTAGGGCGCAGTATCCAGGTGCGGCTCACCTCGAATTATCACACCGGCGGGAGCGTGGATATCGTCACCCGGTCCGTTGAACCAAAGCTCGTGAAGCTGGCGGCCCGGGCGGCCAGAAAACTGGGCGTACCGGTGATCGGGATTGATTTTCTGGTCAATGAAAAGACGGGACGATTCTGGCTGATTGAGTTGAGCCCGGATCTCGCCATTTCACCGCCTGAAGGGGACATCGTGGTTCGCCATTTCATCGACTATCTGTTCCCGGAAACAAAGGGGCTTTGATATGACCATAGAACGTTCGAAATCATGCCATCTGGTGGGCGTGGCAGGGGTGGGGATGAATGCCCTGGCCCAGGCCCTCAGCGGGGGGGGGCGGCGCGTGAGTGGCTCGGACCGGTATCAGGACCAAGGCCAGGATCTTGAGGTCATTCGAAAGCTCAAGGAGGCTGGCATTCAATTTTATGCCCAGGATGGCCGTGGCGTGCAGGCGGATACCGGGGCCGTAGTGGTCAGTACCGCCATCGAACCGGATAATGCCGACATCGTGGCGGCTCAGCGCCTGAAGGTACCGGTCCGTCATCGCGCCGAAATGTTGGCCGAACTGGTGGCGGGCAAAGAGGTCGTGGCCATTGCGGGAACCTCCGGGAAAACCACGGTGACCGGCATGGTGGGGTGGTTGCTGGAACAGTTGGGGGCTGATCCCACGGTGGTCAATGGCGGTGCGCTGGTGAATTGGGCCGATGCCCGGCGTATCGGAAATGTCCGCACCGGCCAATCGCGGTTGTGCGTAATTGAGGCGGACGAGAGTGATCGTTCCCTCCTGCGGTTCTCCCCCGATTGGGCACTGATCACCAATATGTCCGCCGATCATTTCAGCCTCGAGGAGACCGAACGCCTGTTCGCCCAATTCAAGAGCCAGGTGCGGCGGGAATGCCTGGTCGGGTGGGCTCCCGGAATGCCCTGGCAGGGGATGAAGCCGCAATTGGGGAAACAGGGGGCCCGGTTCAAGTATGAGGGGTTGGACTTTGAGCTTCCCATGCTGGGAGCCCATAATGCGGAAAACGCCCTTCAGGCGGCGATCCTGTGTCAGCGAATGGGGTTTGAACTCAAACCCATACGGGATGCCTTGAGCCAGTTTCAGGGAATCCAGCGACGTCTGGAGAAAATCGGGGAGGCGGCGGGGGTGACGGTGCTCGATGAATACGCGCATAATCCTGCGAAAATTGCCGCGGCCTGGCGGGCGGTGGCCCCTCATTATGGGCGTGTGCTCGCGTTTTGGCGGCCACACGGCTACCGGCCCTTGTCGCTGATGTTCGATGATCTGGTCGATACCTTTGCCGGGTTGTGTCGCCCGCAGGATCGCTTGTATCTGATGCCGGTCTATTATGCGGGGGGGACTGTCAGCAAGCAACGGGACGCTGATGAGCTGGTGGCCGCATTGCGTGAACGCGGCGTGCCGGCCAGCTGGATGACGGATTACGATGTGCTGATGGCTGAAGTAATGACTCAGGCCAAGGCGGGGGATGTGGTGCTTGGCATGGGGGCGCGTGACCCCGGTATTCCCCGGTTCGCCCGTGAGTTGGTAGCCAACCTAAAAAAATAATGGCGAAAGGTTGACAATGCGGGCACAAGTCGGCAGTATTGCGGCCCGTTTTGCTACGGAAGTTTTCTGATGGGGGATTAGCTCAGTTTGGTAGAGCGCTTGAATGGCATTCAAGAGGTCGCGGGTTCGACCCCCGCATCCTCCACCATCAGAAAACACCTGCAAATCCCAATAAAAACCTAATAAAAGGCCGTTTTACGGCTCTTTCATTCGTTGGTTCCATGAGGCTCCATCGGGACCCCGAAACACCCAAAAAGCTCGATCGATATTGACACCAAATTGACACCAAGAACCGGTTGTCAGATCATTAAAGCACCCTTGTTATCATAGTGACGTCGGATTATGGCGCCAAGTAGCAGAATAATCACATCCGCAGGAAGCCGGCTTAGAAGGTTCATAATTCTGTACCTGATGAAGGATTTACCGGCTCGAAGTGCATGAGTATAGCCCCTTACACCTAACCCCCCGTTTGAAGCATGACCGTCCATGCGGCGCCTCCGGCGCACACCGGAGAATCAACGATCAACCGTTAGCGCTGGGGTACGACGCTGCTATGGGTGGGGTAAACCGTGTCGATCACTGGTGCACACCGCGGTATAGCCATGCCGTGCTCCTGTTGTCTACACTCGCGCAGTCATATCCGCGGTAATAGAGCGCCCCAAGAACAGGTTTCGTTCAGGGCTTCTGGACTTCGAGTCTATAGAAGCGAGACGGGAAGATGGTAAAATCATGCAGCGACATGATCCCGCTGGCGCCCCAGATGTTCGACTGCCCTGCCACCGCATACCAGGAGTGGTCAAATAGATTGGTGCTCCATTTGAGGGTGTAGGTGCGGTCCGTCAGCGAGGGAAAATAGAAGTCCCGGACTGAAAGTCGGTTTGTAACGGTCACAATCCGGAATACCGAGGATGGATTCGTTGGATCCAAACCGGCAATGTAACTATCCCCGTAACTGTAGCCGTTCACCGCAAGGGATGTTTCGGCGGCAGGGAAGGATTGGATGAATCCATACTGGTTAAGCCAAATCTCCGGCGTCCCCCGGGGCGCGATATTCTGGGCGAAAGTCACCTGAGCTGTTCCGGATGCGGTGACGTTGCTCCAGATATATGTTACGACTCCGGTTGGCCATGAGGCGGCCACGATCACGTTGTTCGTGTCGATCTCGGCCACATGGAAGAAGTTGGTCGGAAAGGCCGTGATGGCCAAGGCACCGCCCTGGATGATGTTGGTCAGGGCGGGGCTGACAACACCATTCCCAATAGCCACTCCCTGAACGGTAACCGCTTGCGGAGCACCCTGGTAGGATCGAACCACGCGACTGATGCGGATTTCATCCAGATACCCGTCGAAATTGCCGAACTGATTTGTGAAATAGGTCGTGCGTGCCCAGTTTGGCGCATTGGTAGCATAGCTTCCAAGCAAGACGCCATCGATAAAAGCCTTATATTGATTGGTGCCGTCGAAGGTCATCATCAGATGATGCCAAACCCCCGTCGTCAGCGCCGATACGACCTGGTTGGTCGCCACCACCACACTCCCATTCCAGGCTTTGATTGCAGGAAGTCCCCAGCTTTGTTGCTGAAATTGAAAGACGAGGTCCCAGTTCTGCGAGAACCCGCAGTAGATGTAGTTGGCGTTATTGGGCCCCCAGGCATTCATGAAAAGCCGCTCCTCGATTGTGATGGGAGTATGCGCGGCGGAAAACACGGAATTCGGAATGATGCCCAGCGCCATTTGGGGATAGGTGACACGCAATGCCGCGCCGGACGTGCTGCCCATCCAGGCTAGGGCCGTGTTGTTACTGACAAATGATGGACCGTTCATGAACACCAGCGTATGTCCATTCCCGCTGGCATCCGTCCCGTCCCCCTTCAGATGCCACAGCGCAATGGTGTTTGAGTCCAACATGAACTCCGAGGCATTGGTACTGGAGGTGGTCAACTGAACCGTTTCGGTCACCGTATCCGTCGACGTTGCCGCTCCATCACAAGCCAGGAGGCCGAGCGTATAGGATCCATTATTGGTAATGGTCACAGTGGTATTGAATGCATTGCTGTTGGCAATCACCACACCTGCGGGACCATTCAGGAGTACCCATGTTGTCGCGAGTGGGCTGGGACCGTCATCGGGGTCACTCGCACTGCCGTTCAACGCAAGTGTTCCCCGGGTCACCCCCATTGGCAGGATCACGGTCTGTCCGCCCCCCGCCTCGACAATCGGAACCCTGTTGGCCGGCCCTGTTCCCAGCACCGCCCGGGCAACGGACGAGGGGGCCGACGAAGTGTTGACCAGCCCCGCGCGGACCCGGTACTCATAGACGCCGGAATTGGAGACCGCGTTGTCGACTCTGATTGTCATTTACTCCTATGGTGATTTTCGGGCGGCGACGAAGGTGGTTCGCTCCACTGATCTGGGTGCGGCCCTGACGATTGATCGGGGCAGTTGTGTTCCCTCCAGTGCGGTCGAAGCATTTTTCAAGAATCCCTTCGCGGATCTGAAGGCCGCGAAAACGGCCCCGCTGAAGATCGAGAACGCCCTGCTGACGCCGATCCCGTCTTCGGGCAACGGGTGGCTCACGGCCATTTTCATCTTTGTCTTCATCGCCTTCTTTGCCATCGGGCCCGGAGTCTGTGTCTGGCTGGCGTTGTCCGAGCTGATGCCCACGAGGATCCGCTCCAACGGGATGAGCATTGCCCTGCTCATTAACCAGGCGGTCTCAACGACCATCGCTGCTGTCTTTTTGCCGACTGTGGGGAGGTACGGCTACTCTACGATGTTCTTCATGTTCGCAGGTGTTACGGTGATCTATTTCATCACGGCCTTTTTCTTCCTGCCGGAAACCAAGGGTAAGTCGCTGGAGGAGATCGAGGAATATTTTGAGTCATCTCGCAAAGGAAAAGGGGGAAGCAAATGCCGAATGTGATATTGGGGTGGATGGATTACACGATCATGTTGATCTATGTCGGGGCGGTGCTGGGTATTGGCCAGGCGCTTCGCAAGTATATGAAGTCGAGCAATGACTTCTTTCTCTCAGGTCGGTCGATACCCGCCTGGGTGACGGGGCTAGCGTTCATTTCCGCCAACCTGGGCGCGCTGGAACTGGTTGGCATGGCGGCCAGCGGTGCCAAATACGGCATGATGACCTGCCATTTCTATTGGATCGGCGCGATCCTTGCCATGACCTTCCTGGCGGTGTTCATGATGCCGTTCTATTATGGCTCCAAGGCGCGATCAGTGCCCGAATACCTGAATATGAGGTTTGACGGACGGGTTCGGTGTCTGAACTCCATCACGTTTGCCGTGATGACCGTCTTTGCCTCTGGCATTTCGATGAATGCATTGGCCAAGCTGCTGAACGCACTTCTGGGATGGAACTATCACATGAGCCTGTGGATCTGTTCGGGCGTGGTGTTGCTCTACGTGCTTAAAGGCGGGCTGACCTCGGCGATCTATACGGAAGTGTTGCAGTTCTTCATGATCGTGTTGGGCTTCTCGCCTGTGGTCTATCTGGGCCTCAAGGATGTGGGCGGGTGGAGCGCGCTGAAGGAGAAGTTGGCAGGGGTCGCCATGAACCCGGCCTCGATCGGTGTCGGCGATAAGAGCTTCCAGCCTGACGCCTGGACTGGTGCCTGGAGTCCGATGTTGCGGGGGGCCGATGCCAACCCGATGGGGGTGGATCTCTTCGCTATGATTTTCGGGCTCGGCTTCGTGCTGGCCTTCGGGTACTGGTGTACCAACTTTCTCGTTGTCCAGCGGGCTATGGCGGCCAAAGATATGAGTGCCGCCCGTCGCACGCCACTGATCGGGGCCATCCCCAAGATGCTCATTCCCGCCCTGGTGATCCTGCCCGGCATGATCGCTGCGGGTCTGGCATTCTCCGGAAAGGACGGCTATCGGCTACCCCCCCGGGTGATTGCCGAATCCGCCTATGAGAAGATCATCCCGGTCGTCAAAAATGCGGCTGCTACCGGACTGACGGGTGACGCTGCAGTCCAGGAAGTCGCCAAGGCGGCGGGGTTGAAGATGCGCCCGGCCAATGTGACAGCCATCATTAAGGACGCCTCGACCCTGAGCGACGCCGATATCAAGAGCCGCGTGCAGAATGCCGTGGCGGAAAACGACTATGACGGCGTAATCCTGTCGCTGATCAAACGGTACTGTCCCACCGGCCTGCTCGGTCTGGCTCTAACGGCACTGCTGGCTTCCTTTATGTCCGGTATGGCGGGTAACGTCACTGCGTTCAACACCATCTGGACCTACGACCTCTATCAGGCCTATATCGGGAAGAACAAGGGAGACGCCCACTACATGTGGATGGGAAGGGCCGCCACGGTGGCGGGTATCCTGATCAGTATTGCCTGCGCCTACTTTGCCGCCATGTACAACAACGCCATGGACGTGATCCAGCTGGTATTCGGCTTTGTCAATGCGCCGCTCTTCGCCACCTTCCTGCTGGGTATGTTCTGGAAGCGGATCACGGCCACGGGTGCCTTCTGGGGCCTGTTGCTGGGTACCACCACCTCGGCAATCTTCCACTCCCTGACCCTTGCGACAGGGAATGCCCCCGGCGTCAAGGGTGGTTACCTTGCTGTCGTTCAGTCCTTCCCAAGCGAGATGGCACAGAATTTCTGGCTGGCCTCCTTTGCTTTCCTGACCTGCCTGGTGTTGACCACCGGGCTCTCACTGGCCACGAAACAGAATAAGACCGATGCGGAGCTGACGGGCCTGGTGTATTCCTTGACGCCGAGAATCCAGTCGGCCGATGAATCCTGGTATATGCGGCCCGGCATTCAGGCGGTGGTTCTTCTGGCAGGCTGCCTGGTCCTCAACATCATTTTCTTCTAAACCGAAAGGAACTTAAATTATGACTCTCGATATCTGTTGGCCGATTGGAATCATGTTCTCCCTCGTGGGTGCGATGTTGGCTGTTTTCGGATTCATCACCCGGGCTTCCGGGGATATGTACAAGCGCTCCCTTGATATTAACATCAATCTCTGGTGGGGGCTGATTCTGCTCGTGTTTGGCGGACTCATGCTATTCAGCGCATGGAAAAAATCAGGGAAAACAACGTCAAAATAGGAAGATGCAATATTATGAAGATAATACAGACAGGACTGGTCGCGGGGCTGATAACAGGTTCGGTTTTGGGTGCAGGAAGTGTGACTTCGGTGCCCTTTGGAAAGACGGCGGATGGTCGGGAGGTCGCGATCTTCACCCTGAAGAACAGCCAGGGCATTGAGGCCCGCATCATGAACTACGGCGGCATTGTGGTGTCGTTGAAGGTGCCGGATCGGAAGGGCGCCCTAGGCGATGTGGTTCTCGGGTACGATAATCTTGACGAATATATCAAGGCCACACCCTATTTCGGCGCGCTCATCGGACGTTGCGGAAATCGTATTGCCAAAGGCAAGTTCACATTGAACGGTACGGAGCACAATCTGGCTACCAATAACATTGGCAACCATCTACATGGTGGGATCAAGGGCTTTGATAAAGTGGTATGGGATGCAAAGATCCTGAAGGATAAGCCGGAGGCGACGCTGGAACTGAAGTATGTGAGCCCGGATGGCGAGGAGGGCTATCCTGGAGCGTTGTCCGTGACGGCGGTCTACTCGATAACGGAAAAGAACGAACTGCGCCTTGACCTCACCGCGACCACGGACAAGCCGACGGTGTGCAATCTGACCCATCACTCGTATTTCAACTTGGTGGGGAAAGGGGATATTCTAGGACATGAGGTAGTAATCTTTGCGGATGCCTTTACACCTGTGGATAGCACCTTGATTCCCACCGGTGAGTTGAAACCGGTTATGGGAACCCCGTTCGATTTTCGGAAAGCGGCGGCGATAGGCGCTCGCATCACGGTGGATGATGAGCAATTGAAGTTTGGCGGGGGGTATGATCACAACTGGGTCATAAACAAGCCTGCAGGCAATCTGGCGCACCTTGCGTCCGTGCATGAGCCGGTGACGGGGAGGATCATGGATGTATTTTCAACGGAACCCGGGTTACAATTCTACTCCGGCAATTTCCTTGATGGTAGCAACGTGGGCAAGGGTGGGGTCGCGTATCAATATAGGACCGGGTTCTGTATGGAGCCTCAGCATTATCCCGATTCACCCAATAAGCCGCAATTCCCGTCAGTGGTTCTGAGGTCCGGCCAGACCTATCACAACACGATTATATACCGTTTCTCAGTGGATCACCCCTGAAAGAATGCAATCAATGAAGACTTTATCGATTGATTTGGCAATTGGGTCCGACTTGACCCGAATTGCAAAACAAAACCACTTGGATATCACTGGCGGCACCATCCGCCGCACCCATCACGTTTCTGCCTGGGGGTGGAGCACGGTGATTATAACGGCACCGAGTTGTTCGGCGTTGGGACCGACTGGTTCATCTGGATGGCCTACAAACCAAACGGGACCGACCGGTTCAGGCTTTACAGTGACAATTTCCCGGGCGACGGCGTCATCGAGTTCCGGTCTGGCAGGATTCCCAAACCGCAGCACAAATCAATCGCCGACACCTGGGCGCGAGTCTCTAAGCACTGATCAGTTTGGAGGTTATGCATGGATGAATATAATGACGATCCTGCAAAAGCTTGCGCTGAACCAATGAGCAGAGATGCAGCGCTGAAGTGTTCTGTCTGTGAGAAACCTGTTGATCCCAAAGAAGGGTGGTACACTTTTCCTGGTCGCATCTTCTGCGTGGCCTGCAAAGGCACTATACATGTGCGACCAAGATGACGGCACGTGGAGCTCATAAGAAGTTCCGTGTCGCCAAGGCTTGCAAGGATGCGATCCTGGCTTAATACGTCGTTGACCTCATTCCCAGCCTGATACCTGCGTGATACAGCAGGGATTCGTATCCGTGATGACGAGGCGGCTTGTTCGTGTTCACCAATCGGCGGCATAACCGGGTGAAGGTTTTGTACTGGGACGGCACAGGACTGTGGGTGATGACGAAGCGACTTGAGAAAGGGACGTTTAGTTGGCCTGAGGGAATGGAGACGAAGGACGGAAAGTTATCGTTGAGTTCCCAGGCTCTCGGACATTAACTGGGGCACCTGCTAGTCTCTAGTCACACATAATCCCGCCGGTTCTCTCCGCCAGGGGCGCAGCCGGTTCACCAGGCGCAGCCCCAGCAAATGGCGAATTCCCTCTGTTCGATCCAGAATGCTTTGATAAAACCAGTAGCGGCGCGACCGGTAGCAATAGAGGGATTCCCTGATGAAGTACTCGCGTGTCAGCGCCCGGTCATTCCTCATGCGGATCGACCAGTCGATATCCTCCGAGTAGCTTGTATCGGCAAAGCGGTATTGCACCGCGATGGCTCTGCGGATGGGGTTCAGGTGGTACGGTGGACGACAGTAAATTCCATCGAGGGTGGCATAATCGGAGTATTGGAGGGAATGTACGAACGGCCGTTGATGTTTGCCGCGGAACAGGATCGTGCCCTGGATCCCGATGCAATCCAGATCCGGGTGCGACTTGATGGCGTGGCAGATCAGTGGCACATAGGCGTCATGCACGTCGTCGTCGTCGTCAACGAACACCACGAAGTGACCTGTGGCTTTCTGGAGCAGAAGATTGCGCTTCATTCCGATGGATTGCTCCCGATTGTCCTCTTCCGCCAGGATCTCCACGCAGGTTCCGAGGCCATGGTCAGCGGCCTGACGCTGCAATCGCCCCTTCAGGGCCAGGAATTGCATCCGCCGTTCCGTCAGTGTTGGGATGAGAATGCTTAACAGCATGGTGCGATTCACCTCACATCTTTTCTTCAACGAACCGCCCTCTGGCGTAGGGAAGGAGCCCAAAAACAAGCCCGGCGCCGCTGTACAAGTACCCGACCCAGTTCATGATCACCGTTTGCAGGGTGAAGGCGGGGCCTTTTTCACGGAACACGAATATCAGGAAGGAATGGTTCAGCGCCAGGAGCGACGCCGTCAGGAGCGCCAGGATGAGGAGCCCCATCGGAAACTGGAACGATAAGGGGAGCAGGATGAGAATCAAAAAGGCGACCGGCACGCTGATGACATGGTGAATACGCGTGTTCAAATCGTTCTTGAAGACCGATTTTGAGACCATGATCCGGGTCCATGGAATCGCCCGGTTAAGGACGTCCGACTTGATCAGGCCAAGGAGCGAGTAGGTCTTGCAGTGCGTCACCTGAATGCGTTTGTTGAGGAAGATCTTGTGGCCGGCCAGCATCAGCCGATACCCCAGTTCAACATCCTCAAGCGCCGTGTAGGATTCATCAAAACCGCCAACCGACAGAAAGGCATTCTTGGTGAGGGCCCCGAACCCGCCGCAAAAGGTGGACGCCTCCTCCCGTGAGGTCTGGTGGATGAAGTGGTGCAGGAGGTTCTTGTAGGTTGAGCAGAAATTAGAGGGAATCGTGTCTTTCTGGTACGAACAGAACAGGCCGCTGAGTTCCGGCCGATCCCGTAAGCAATCGCTGATGAGCGACAGCGTATCGGGCTCGATGAGGATGTCCGAATCGAGGAAGAACATGATGTTGGAGGAGGCGAGGCGTGCCCCGGCGTTCCGGGCGGTCCCCGGGCCGGACTGCTTTTCTAGCTGGATCACGCGGCAGGGAAAACGACGAGCGATGGCGGCCGAGTCGTCCGTGGACCCGTCGTCCACAACGATGACATCAAACGGCGTGAGCGAGGATCGAAAGACCGCCTGCAGGCAGGCGGCAATCGTTTCCTGGCTGTTGAAGACGGGGATAATGACGGACACGGATTTTTCGGGGTCGCACGTGGCCTTCATGAAAAAGGCACGCTATAGATAAATGGGACATTCACAGTTCCGTGAAAAATATCACCTGCCCGTTAGGTCGTCAATCCCGACATGATTCTTGATAGGGTTTCCGCGAGTTGGTATAACCCGGACATGAGGGATCGCGAGAAAAGCAATCAGGAGGAACGGGTCCGGCAATTCCCGGGGCTCCGGCAGGCCGGCGGCAGCAGGTCATGAAGCGGGGTCGAATCTGCGTGGTTGGCGTTGCTTTGGTTTACCTCCTGGTATCGCTGGCCTTGTTGCCCGGATTCCTCCATGCGATTAATGCTGATGGAATTTCCTACATCTCCATTGCCCGCCGCTATCTCGCAGGCGACTGGCATGGCGCTATCAACGCCTACTGGGGTCCGCTGCTCTCATGGTTGCTCGTTCCGTTTCTGGCGCTAGGGCTCGATGCGCTTCTGGCGGGCAAACTGCTTTCGATCGCCATCGGCCTGGCGACGATTCCCGGGATGTATGTCCTGGCCGCACGATGCCACTTATCCGAACGCCTGCGCCTGGTCGTCATGGCGTCGTTATTGCCCGCGCTGTGGCTGTTCACCTTCCAGAAACTGACGCCTGATTTTTTAATGGTTTGCGTCCTGGTCTGGTATTTAGGCGTCCTTTTCGGGCCCGGGTACCTGAACGGAATCCGGACGGCGGTTTGGGTCGGCATACTGGGTGTGCTGGCCTATTTCAGCAAGGGCTACGGATTCTACTTCTTCATTGCCCACCTTTCCCTGATGACGGTTCTGCTCTGGCTCGGGGCGGGGGCAGCGGCGGGGCGTCGCCTTGCGGTCTTGCGCGCCTATGGGGTGGCCCTTTTTGTTTTGGTCCTGCTCAGCAGCGGATGGATTGCGGCCCTGTCGGTTAAGTACGGACATTTCACTGTATCTACTTCAGGTCGGAACAACAGCACGTTATTGACGCTTGGTAACGCTGATCCCCTATCGTTATCCTGCCGCAGTTTCAGGGCGCCTTCTGATGCTGCCGCGATCAGCATGTGGGATGATCCGTCCGTGATGGTTATCGTATCAAGCGGCACGTCCTTTCCCCCCTCGGTCGTGATTCGCCATCGCGGGCATGCGGTTTTGCAGAACCTGAAACTCATGGCGGGTATGATTCAGCAGTACTCTCCATTGACCGTTGTCATCATTGCCGGGTCGATTGTGTGTTGTGTACGCAGGCGTCGGGCTTGCCTGCAGCCGGGAGGAACAGCGTTACTTCTCGCCACCCTGATGCTGTATTTGGGCGGTTACTTGCTGCTAATCGTTGAATTCCGCTATCTGTTTATCAGCCTGGTTCTGCTGGCCCTGTTGGGGGCCGGAATGATCTGGAATCAGGAAGCCCGGGGTGTTCTTGCCGGAAGGTGGCGGATCGTCGCCTGTGTTATCCTTGCCTTGTCGATGGGTGGGCCGGCGGCACTGCAGACCCGCGTCCTCTACGGGAAGGCGGAAGGGGTGGCGGTATATGAGTTGAGTAAGCGGCTGGCGAGCCAAACCAGGCTGGTTGGCAATATTGCCTCCAACAAGAACTGGCACCAGACTCTTTTCATTGCCTACCATCTTGGACTGCGTTTCTTCGATATCAAAGGAGCGACGCCCGACCACGAGATTCTTCCCGCTCTGGCCCGTTTGGGCGTGAACGCCTACTTTGTCTGGGATGAAACCGCAGAAGAGCATGCGCGTTTCAGGAACTTGCCGGAGATGACAGGCGGGACGATTGACGGGCTCAGGATTTATGATGTCAGTGGTCAACCGGTTGACTGATTGACACGCATAGGGCAATGCCATATCTATGAAAATCATGTGTACTAGATCGCGACCCCCTGACGTGAAAACCATCGCGCGGTTCTTTGTGGCGTTGCTGGATATCAAAACTCCCGTAAAAGCGTTTGCCGCCATTCTTCGGCTCGTCAGGGCAAGGCGTGCGGCGAAGAGACCGGAAGAGCTGATTATTGTGGTCCCCTTTCGTAACCGCGAAGAGAATCTCAGACAGTTTGTTCCGCACATGGCCAGTTTCCTGAAAGGAATCAAGTACCGTGTTGTCGTCATCGAGCAGGCGGGGGGTGACCTGTTTAATCGGGCCAAACTGATGAATGCGGGGTTCAGCCTTTACCAGGACCAAAGTGTTTATTTCTGCTTTCATGATGTCGACTTGCTGCCGGAATCGGCATCATGTAATTACGCCTATCCCGTCATGCCGACTCATCTTGCCGCCCATTGTTCGCAGTATGAGTACCAGTTCAGCCCTTTTTATTTCGGTGGCGTTCTCTTGGTGAACAAAGAGGACTTTTGGCAGGTTAACGGGTTCAGCAATCAATACTGGGGGTGGGGAGCGGAAGACGATGACCTAAGAAAGAGGTTCGGCCAAACCTGGGCCATCCCCTTGACCTGGAGGATGGGCCGATATCAGTCTATTGAGCAGGTGGCTTCCGGTCATCCCCGCGCTCATGAAGACGTCAAGCGTCGTGGGAATCCAGACTATCAGGCAAACTGCAAGCGATTGGGGTCGGGAAAACGCCTCCCCTATGATTCAAGAACTGAAGGACTGTCCGATTTGAAATTCGAGCTCCTCGATACGATCCGGGGGGATGGGTTCATGAAACATATCGTGCGGCTTTGAGAATGCCCAAGAACTTTACTGGCCGTTTCCATCAGGGATAATATGAATATCTGCTATCTAGTCCGCTCATTCAGCACTCAGGCAGGGACGGAGAGTCATGTTCACTGTATGTCAATGGCGCTGGCCAGGTTGGGACATACGGTGCATATCGTGTCCTCAACGGGAAGAGGGCGACGTCACTTTGAAGGACTTGAAGATCAAATATTTGTCCACCACTTGGACTTCAGGGAAGATGCATTCAGGGGTTGTGGGCTACTGGATCGTGTCATCCCCTTATCTGTCTGGCGTTACGGGCAATTAATTAGTGGCATCCTCCCCGCCTTGATCAGAAGGCATGCGATTGACATCATTGAAGCCACAGACTGGGGGCTCGATGCATGGGCCTATCTGGGCAGACGCAAAGTCCCTGTTTGTGTGAGACTCCACGGCTACCCGGGCTTTAAAGATGATGCCGACCGGGGGAAACTGAAACAATGGCCCAGGAACCGTCTTCTTTGGTCTCTCTTCAGGAATCATCTTCTAGGCGCTGATCTTGTGACGGGGGTATCTGAAGACTATATCCGCTTTGCCCGGAATGCCTGGGAATTGAAAGATCGAGATATTCAGCGCATCCCCATCAGCGTCAACCTCGATATCTTTCATCCAGCAGACACTCCCCGGGAAGACCAGGCCATTCTCTTTGTGGGCCGGCTGGAAAAGTCCAAGGGCATCGAGGTGCTCGCACACGCATTTCCCCTGGTGCTACGCGAAATGCCCCGCGCCAAACTCTATTTGGCGGGCCAGGATTATCGCTATAAGGACAGCCAACAGACATGGTCGCAGCATTTGATCGACGTTTATGGGAAGGATCGAATTGTCTACTTGGGTTCTCTACCCACACAAGAGCTCGTCCACTATTATCGATTGGCGAGCTTCTGTGTGGTGCCTTCCTTGTATGAGCCCGGAGGGACCGTGATGTTTGAGGCCATGGCTTGTGGCTGCCCCGTGATAGCCAGCAAGGTGGGCGGCCTCGGTGAGGTCATACAGGACCGGCAAACAGGACTGCTGATCCAACCGGCTGAGAGCAAAGCCCTTGCCGGGGCATCGGTTGAATTGCTTCAAAATCCCCTCCTGAGGCATCACCTCTCACAGCAGGCCCTTGAAGCTGTTCGATGTGGTTTCGACATAAACCGAATCGCCCGCCAGACACTTGATGCGTATAGGCAAGCCATTTGCAATTTCAAACCCCGCAGCAATTAACCGTATGAACAACGATCAGGTATTTTTATTTCTGACTCACCTCTACTCAGAAGAGATTGCGGGGGAATTTGAAAAGCTGCAGGATGCTACTAAGGCCCTGGGGACGTGCATCCTCCTTTATCAGCAGAAATCCGGCAGACCCATGGATCGCAGGTTCTTGAGGTTTCCTCATTACATCCAGACCGACATGGATCTGGTGAAGCTGTCGGACGCACCGTATTTTGCCGATTCACCGGCATGCTTCAAACCCGACAGATCCTTGATCGCCTTCTCCCGGAAACACAGATATGGCTACTATTGGTTGATTGAATATGACGTTCGATTTTCCGGGAACTGGGAGTATTTTTTCCGCTATTTCTCTGAGAGCCATGAGGATTTCCTGACTTCTCATATCCGTCGATATCAACAAGAGCCCGATTGGTACTTTTGGGGTCTGGGCCGTTTTGACGAGAAAGTGGATTTGGCGCAAGCCCTTCGCTCCTTTAATCCCATATTCAGGATTTCCTATCCAGCCCTGGATTATGTCTACCAGATATACTTGAAAGGATGGACGGGGATCTATGAGGCGCTCATCCCCACATTGTTGTTTCAAGGAAACTTCACTTTGCGGGATTTCGGGGGAACAGGTGATTTTGTTTTGCCTCAGGACATAAACCGATTCTATCTGGACTCATCCAGCTGTGAACTTCTGGATGGAAAGACCATGCGCTATCGCCCGCCGCACAACTCCTTGTCCGGCTATCCTGCAAACAAGCTGGTCCATCCGGTAAAGCCGCGGTCGATGCACTCGTCGTTGAAAACAGCAGTTGCGAGGTATGTTGATCTTTCCCGTGTCATCGCCGATTTGCTTCGGTTTGTGCGCGTCACTCGTTCGAATGGGCTCCATGAAGCCTGGCGCCTTGCCCGAAGCCGGGTTAGGAGATCAGGAAAGGGGCGCTATCCTCACTTCGATGACATCAGTCACGGTGCCGGGTAGATTTTACTGCAGGAAGATGGAGATTGAAACATGATGAATTGTGAAATAATAACCGGGCTATGGGCCTCCTTCTTGATGATGGCGCTTGGCGTGGTCGGGTACTTGAAAATCCGAGAGGGACGGTATTATCGGATTCGCCTCTTAGCCACGGCAAGTTTAGGCGTGATTGCCATTGCCGTGGGGTTGATGCGTTTGGCCAGTTCCGCCAGAACACTCGACTTGATCGGTCTTGCTCTGCTCGGACTGGGGGTCGTGGCCTTTGTTCAGATATATTCTGCTATTTGTGAAGTGGCGATAACCTGGTGTGGCCGCATACCATGTGTAGTCAGGTTACTAACGGCCAAACATATCAGACTCCTCAAGGAGATCGTGGACATCATCGAGCGGGATAAACTGAACTGTTTGATCGGTGGGGGGATGGCTTATGACGCCCTGATGACGGGATATTTGTCGCATATTCCCGATGACTTGGATGTTATTTGTCTCAGTCAAGACGCACCTGCCATTTGGGATGCCCTCACACGTGCGGGCTTTGTCCTTTCAATGCGACATCCTCACCAGATTACGGCTCGCCGGAAGGGCGACGTTGTGGTTGATATTTTGGTCTGGCATTCTGGAGAAGGAGGGAAGGTTCATCGATTTCAGTTTCCTGATCTGTTTGTGATTCCGGGATCCCTCTTTATTGAGCGACAGGCCGTTCAACTGAACGGAATCTCGTTTTTCGTCCAAGGGGCCAGTATGTTGGCATGCATTGCTCCGTGGGCGTCGAGATTACATCATCGTGTTTTTCTGCAATCCGCATCAGGGCAACTTATGCCGACGGGGCAAGCTCAAAGGCGCGAGGCTTTAATTAAAGTTCTCGTCACCGAATTTGACGGGTAATGACTGTTGCGGCCTAACTTCCTCGCCCCCACGCTTGCGCCATTGACAACCTCCGGCCTTCATCTTTACATTCTGCGGTTAACGACCTCATGAGAGACCGGATCAAGCGACCTGTGAACAGGTGCGGCTGGGCCTGAACGGCAGTGGGATTCACACCCCGCGGGACTATGAAGTTTTGCGGGGCGTTTTGTTCAGGAGGTAATATGGAAACCGGTTCTAACGATATTCATAAACGCAAGGCAGGGGTTGCCGCGCTATCCATTCTTTCCAACGCCACGCTCGTTGGGATTAAACTCCTGGTCGGACTCCTGATCGGTTCTGTTTCCGTCCTGTCCGAAGCCATTCATTCGGCCGTCGATCTCGTTGCCTCCATCATCGCCTTCCTGTCCGTCCGGACCTCGGCTAAACCGGTCGATGCCCGCCATCCTTTTGGACATGGAAAATATGAAATTCTTCGGGCGCCATTGAAGCCCTGCTGATCTTTCTCGCCGCAGTTCACCACATTGCCCTCGCAGCCTCAGCTTCGAATCGTTGCTGAAGGTCCACAGGCATCATGGAGAAGAAATCGAGGCCGGTTTCTTTTTCAATTTCATCAATACTGGAGAGGTACTGTTGCGCTGACTCAGTCCCCGTGACGGTTTGTGGCATGATGAACGCCAGTACGCACGGCTGTCCGCCTTCCTCCCTGACGATGATCTTGAAGCAGGCATCAGGGACGTCCTCGCCACCACTCAGCCGATTGCGGGTATGGAATATGGGCCCATCAATGACCCAAATCTGTCGAAAACGAGGAGCGTACTCCTTGATTTCGGTCTGCTCCAGTCGTTCCCAGATCTGCCGGTTCAGGGCAGGTCGTTGCGGGAGGATATTGGACATCAGGAAGGTCTCAAGTTGCGCTTTTGGGCCATAACAGACCGCAATCGCATAATTAGGTGCCATGTGGCCCCGGTCATAGCCGCTTGCGCTGTAATCATGGGGGTTAGCGCGGGCTGATGTCCGGGAGTCCGTCTGAAACCCCTGTGGCCGGGGTGGGGCTTGGTAGCTATCCGGACGGAATAGCCGGTAACATACCCACAAGGGGTCCTTGCGGCTTTCGCTGTAGCCGACCAGGTAACCGGTATTGGTCAGTACGGTGATCGGGTAGCTTGCAGTTTGTCTGGGAAGGCCCGCGTAACTGTAGCGGTCGCCCCAATGACCCGAGACGGCTTCGGGCGGGGTAGGGGTGGGTTGACTGGGGCGTTCAGTAGTGGGGATCAGCAGATAAGCGTAGCTTCTGAAAAGCTGGCTAATAAACTTTTGCGGCGGCAAGGTGCAGGTGCTTCACTCATCTTATGACGATCAAGATCGCACTTTTGGTGGATGATGGGGCGCCGGTGAATCCGATGTTTTTCCATGATCCGCCGTACGCCCGCACTCTAGTCTGAATAAAATCCGAGGCTTGATCATCTAATTACTAGGGTGAGAGTTCAGTCAATTTTTGGGAAAAAGAGCAAAACAATGAACAATATAATGAAAGTATTCGGGGTGGTGCTGTCGATCATGCTGGCTGGGTCTGTGACAATGGCGGATGGATATCGTGGCGACCGGAAAAAGGAAACGCTACTGACTAGTACTGGCCCAGTTTCTTCGCGTGCGCCACAATCCGGCGAAAATCCTCCAGGCTCACGCTGGAGGGCACGGAGTGATCCGAGGAGAAGATGTAGCCGCCGGATTCTTTCATGCGCGGAATCACGCTCTCCATCTCGGCGTAAATCGCATCCGGCTTGTCCCACAGCAGGGCGTTGATGCCACCATGGAAGAGCAGTTTGTCGCCGAATTTCTTCTTGAGCTCCACGGGATTCATCCCCGCCTTGACCTCCAGGGGGTTCAGCGCATCCATTCCAATGTCCAATAGCTCCGGGACGAAGGGATTGACGTCGCCGCAGGAGTGCAGTCGCGCCTTGATTCCCTTGGCGTGCGCCCACTCCACGGCCCGTTGATGATAGGGCTTGAGCATCTCCCGATAAGTTCCCACGGAAAAGAACTGGCTGAATTTATAGCCCATGTCGTCCGGCCAGCTGATTTCGTCAAGGGTGTAGCCCGCCTCCCACGCCATATCCAGCAACGCAAGGCTCATGTCCAAGTGATGCGAGAACATGTCCATGCACCATTCGGGATCTTCCGCCAGAGCCATCAACAACCGTTCAGTTCCCACCATCCAGGAGTGGGTGACATCAAATCCGAACCAGAGTCCGCCCGATAGCCAATGGCCTTTTTCACGCCAGGTCCGGTAGTTCTGGCTCAGGTAATCCCAGGGGACGCGGTCCCGGGTTGGCGTCATCCGCTCCCTAGCGTGTTTCCAGCTGACCGGATCCACAATGGTGAAGTCAAGGAACTCAGGCGTGGAGTTCGCGTGCTTCCACTGCTTCATAGTGACGCCCCACTTGCTGGTGTAGATCTTATGGTCGGCCGTCTCCTCGATCACCTTCTCCTCGTAGCGGGGGGAGTTGTCTGGGGTGAATCCGGAGAGGTGGTCCAGATCAAAGAAATCCTCATAGCTTACCTCCTTGGGCATGCCTTCCGCGTTCCAGCGCTCAATAGTGCTGCTCCAAGGGAGATCAATTACAGGGATGCGATCCGCATCGCGATGCTGATACATGCGGGTAAAGCGCTCATGGGTGGTCATCGGTTTCATGTCAGGCTCCTCTTTGTTAAATTTCTTTTAGTGGCATCGAAGCGATAGCAATATCGTTTATATTATTAATATATTCAATTGACTGTATCGATGATGTTTTTCAAATATCGATATGTTTGAAATGGCACTCTCCATCGACCGCGGCGAGCGTTCGCGCTTCTGAAATGAAACGTCCCATGTTATGTTCATGCTTTGCGTGAAAACGAAGGGACATTCGGGCTCAGAACCCAGGTTTCGGCTGAAATATCAACTATGAGGGCGGATCGGCATGGATAAGGAAAGTCGACATTACAAGGAAGATGGGCAGGCGTTGTGGATGTTGCTGGTCGGAGGGATGGTACTGCTCGGGCTGGGATTGCGGATTTTTAAGGCTTGGACCATCCAGTTCTCTCCGGATTCCGATCATGGCATTGTGTTTCTCATGACGAAGCACATGGCATCAGGAGTTGATTTCCCTGTTTTTTTCTATGGCCAGCCATACATGGGGAGTCTGGAGCCTGCAGTCAGCGTTTTGGTATGCCGGATTTTGGGTTTATCCGCGTTCCATGTGTGTCTTGGCACCGTGCTAGCCGGTATCACCCTCCTGCCTCTAATCTACCTCTGGGGCCTTAATGCTGGTGGTCGTCGTGCTGGGTTTGTGGCCCTTCTGCTGGCGCTTGTGGGATCCAATACCAACTTCCATTACTCCGTTGCCCCTCGTGGAGGCTATATGGTCATGATGGTGTGTGGCGTTGGTGCCGTCTATCTTGCCTGTAGAATTGTCACTCAGATGCGCGAAGGGCAGCGGGTGCGGGCATTTTCCTTTGTGATGCTCGGATTGCTGGCAGGCATGGGGTGGTGGTCAAACCAATTGATGGTAGCGTTTCTCTTGACCGCTCTCGTAATTTTGCTCTCAGGGTTTTCCTGGCGCCTGGTAAGGGAGGGAGCACTTCCGGCGCTTTTGTCTTTTTTTGCTGGAAGCGCCCCTTGGTGGATTTGGAATGCGACGCACCACTGGGGTACGTTTGAGTTCAAGGAAGCACTGGGCAGAACGCCGCTCGCTAGAGGAGTTCCGGCATTTTGTGTGACGTTAGTGAAAGCCATGGACCTCCAGGTACCACTGAATCTTTGGAGCGTAGCGGTTTTGTTGCTGACAGGGGCCATGGTGCTGTTGTTTCTGATCCTTCTCCTTCATGATTGGATCCGCCGGAAGGATGGGGATCGGTTCTTTTTCAGACTGGCGGCACCGGTGTTGTGTCTTGCATTGGCCGCCGTGAGTGTGACATCAAAATACATCGAGGCAGATGGAAACTGTCGGTACCTGCTACCTCTGTTCCCCGCTGTGGCCGTTATGATGGCGTGGAGTGCCGATTGGCTTATGAAACACAGGCTGGCGTGGTTGGGTTGGATTCTGGTGGTTATTCTGATTCCTGCGCACTTGTATTCCCTGCCGAAAATGATTGCCGATCAGGATTACGGACGTCAGGCTTGGGCCAATGCCGGCGAATTGACCCGTACAATCCCCCTTCTGTGTGATGGCTCCTGTTATGGCGATTATGGTCTCCATTGGCTCAATTATGCATCCGATGAAAAATTATGTGTCGCGACTATGCCATTGGAACGGTACGCCCCATATGCCCGGCGTGTCGAACTGGCCGATCATCCCGCTATTCTGAATGATTATTGCCAGCTACATTCTTTTCTATCCTATTCCGGCGGACGATGCCTGGAAAGGGAGGTGGCCGGGGTTCATGTGGATTATGCTCTGACTCCGCCGCCGAATGACTGGCGCTATCTCGATGCGGCAGCTCTCCGGTATGTTCGGGACGACACGGGTACCTCCTTCCTGAATGCGCTTACCGATAATACGATGCACACCTCATGGTCAATATCGCTAAAACGGGATGAGAAGGGCGAATTGAATGTGGAATTTGACAGGCCGCATATTTTGTGCGGGGTACGCTTTGTGAGTATGGAGGGTGCGCCGCCAGGCTTCCTTAAGATTGATGTCCAATCTGCAGGCAGTACAAACTGGTGCGAGGTGCTTCCTTGGACTGCACCCGGCGGCTATTTCTGGTCCGGTTCCCATCTCAAACTGGAAGGGATTCAAACATTTGAGGAGATCCGTTTTGTCTGCCCGAGCGGTGGTGTGGCGCGATTGCGAATGAAGTTCGGGTTGGCGGACAGCCGTCCCCGGACTATCAGTTTAGATGAAATCATGTTTTTGGAGCAGGCCACACCGTCAGCTGGGATTGTACCGTCAGTGGACGCGTGTCTATCACTATTACGGGAGCATAAAGTGCGACAATTCCATGGACCACGCTGGATTACGGAGCGGCTCGCTTGTCGGGATACAGACGTCATCATGGTTGATAGCCCATCGTTAATCAAACGCTCTTTACTGGACTTACCGATGATGGATTCAAGCCGGGCCACCAAGGTGCTTTTTAAAGAGAAGACAGGATTGCTGATGGATTCACGTGATGCCCCCCGCTGTCGGTTGGTTTTGGGGAAATGCGGCCTGCAATGGGCGGAGACACAACTGGGGGCCATGACTTTGATGGTTGTGTCGCAGGCCACGGATGAGGATGACTGGATTCAGCATACCCCTGTTTTCTGGACAGAGCAGGGATGTTTTGCCGAGGAGCCAGTTCGGACGCTAAAGAAAAGATCGGAGTGGGTGTTTCAGCAGGCGATGGCCAAAAGAGCTAAAGGGGATGTTGGGGAGATGATGGGAACGCTAGGCAGGGCGATAGCGCTCTATCCATGCCATCAGCCTGCTATGCGTGCGCTGGTGGATGCGCTGAAGGCTTCCGGGAGGCAGGAGGAAGCGGGGATTCAGGAGGCCATCCTTTTCAGGCAGACCCAGCCGGTGGTTCCCTCAGAGGTTGTTTATCCAGGCGGAATCCGGTTTCTGGGCTTGACGCTTTCCACCAATGAAGTTGCTCCGGGACAAGGCCTTGATGTCACCTACTATTGGACATGCTCGGCTTCTGTCAAGACGCCCTTGTATAACGCTTTCGTGAACTTTCAAAAGGGGAAGGATCGTTTCCAGGATGATCATGTGCTATTGGGTGACCTGCCCGCCGAAAACATTGAGTATCAACCGTTCAGCGAAGTGTTCTCCTATACTCGACGCATTAAGGTACCGTTTTCGGCCTCACCGGGTGAGTATAGGGTTGTTATAGGGATAGTGAATCGCGTCACCAAAGAACGGTTGACGCCAGACACCCGCCTGAATGTCAGGAAAAAGGGTGTTGAACTGCCGGTTGTAATAAAGGTTCTCGAGCTGAAGCACGGTGCCTGACCGTGCTCACAGAACGAGGGCCTCAATTTTCAATGGCGTCACCCTGCCAGATTACTCCTTGACCGCTCCGTCTTTTTTTGGTTCCTGAATCACCGGTTTCGTCGCTCTGGCCCGATGCTTCTGGTCCAAAATCTTAAACCATCTTTTCGGGGGTGTTTTTATATTGCGCATCTGTTTCGAGGCTGATTCTTTAGATTGATTCGTCATGGGATTCTTTCTTTCCTGCCATAAAAGCGGTTATGAGATGTCAGGACGATATGGCAGGAGGGCTTCAATATCAACTCAAGACTCGACAGGCGGAGCATTCAGCGCAATCATGAAAACCAGGAATGGGTATTATTGAATGGAATCGATGGGGCCAAAGTAATGAAAACAGCCGCTTATTGGATTAGAAGCCTGCAATTGGCCCCCCATCCCGAGGGGGGCTTCTATCGCGAGGTCTATCGGTGTCCCGAGGCCATTTCACGCAAGGCATTGCCAGGGCGCTACACCGGTTCACGGGCGGTTTCAACCTCCATCTATTTTTTGTTGCGTGGCGGGGATGTCTCCAGATTCCACCGGCTTGCCTCTGATGAAATCTGGCATTTTCATGCCGGCAGTCCGTTGACCTTGCATATTATTGATCCCAAGGGGATCTACCAGTCGGTATCTCTTGGTGTCGAGGGGCACCGCCGGCAACAGCCACAACTCGTCATTAAGCGCCATCATTGGTTTGCGGCTACCGTGGATAATCCCCGTGAGTACACCCTGATGGGCTGTACGGTGGCCCCCGGATTTGACTTTGCGGATTTTGAACTGGCTGATCGCGACATTCTGGTGCGCCGCTGCCCTGGGAAAGCCGCCTTGATTCAGCGTTTGACTTAATAATGTTCCCATATGGGTCTCACAAGAAAGGATTTTGCGATGAATACAGTCAGGAAAATTTCGCAAACGGTAACCGGCTCCAACCAGGTGGACGGTGCAGGGGTCCATCTGGTGCGGGTGTTGGGCCCCGCACAGACCAAGGCATTCGATCCCTTCTTGATGCTGGATGCCTTTGATTCGAGAAATCCCGCCGATTATATTAAAGGATTCCCCTGGCATCCTCATCGCGGGATTGAAACGGTAACCTATCTGATGGCCGGCGATATTGAGCATGGGGACAGCCTGGGTAACCAGGGACACATCCTGGATGGCGGCTGCCAGTGGATGACGGCCGGCAGCGGCATTATTCACCAGGAAATGCCCCACGCGTCCCCCCACATGCTCGGGCTTCAACTCTGGATCAACCTGCCGCGCAAGGACAAGTGGGTCCACCCGCAATACCGCGATATCAAGGCGGAGATGATTCCCCGGCTTCAGGAGAAGGCGGGTACCGTGGGGGTGATTTCAGGAGCCTATGGCAAGGTCAAGGGCGCGACTCAGGGCGACTATGTTCAGGCCCTGGTTATGGATGTTTCCTTGAAACCGGAGGCGGCCTGGTCTTTGCCGGTTGACAGTCAATCCACGCTCTTCATTTACATTGTGCAAGGCGCAGGATTGTTCGGGGACCCCGTGGTGCGGGTGGAAAGCCATCGGGCCGTTTTATTTGGCGAAGGGGACCAGTTCGCCGTCCAGGCCGGTTCCGACGGGATGCGCTTCTTGCTATTTGCCGGTCACCCGTTGCAGGAACCCATTGCCTGGGGCGGGCCCATCGTGATGAACACCCAGGAGGAACTGGATCAGGCTTTTGCCGAATTGGATGCCGGCACCTTCATTCGCTAATTTCGTGTTTCCGGATGCAGGCCACCATTCGGGGTGAGCCCGGAGAAAGGGGCTCAAGCAGGGGAGGCTGAACCTTGCAGGCCTCAATGGCATGGGGACAGCGGGTATGGAAGCGACAGCCGGAGGGAGGGTTGGCGGATGAGGGGATATCACCCCGGAGAACCGTCCTGCGTTTCTTCTCTCCCAGCGGAACCGGTACGGCGGAAATGAGCGCGCGGGAGTAGGGATGCGCCGGATGATCCAGAACTTCGGAAGCCGGTCCCGTCTCCACCACCACCCCCAGATACATGACCACCACCCGGTCGGCAATATGCCGGATCACCCCGAGGTCATGGGAAATGAACAGGTAGGCTAGATTATGTGAGGCACGCAGGTCTTTCAGCAGATTCAACACCTGGGCGCGGACAGAAACATCCAGGGCGCTGACGGCTTCATCACAGATGACAAGCTCAGGCCGCACGGCAATGGCGCGGGCAATACTGATGCGCTGCCGCTGTCCCCCTGAAAACTCATGGGGGTATCGATGGAGCCCGCTGGCCTCCATCCCCACCTCAAGGAGCAGGCGGCGGGCGGTCGCTTCCCGGTCGCGCGGACGGATCAGCTTCTGATGGAGCATGCCTTCCGTCACAATTTCCTGGATGGTCATGCGGGGATTGAGAGACGAGTAGGGATCCTGAAATACCATTTGAATCCGGCGGCGCAGGGGCATGCTGTCCTTGTGCCGGGCGGGCCAGAGCGGGGTGCCGTCCAGATGGATGGTGCCTGACTTTCTTGGCTCCAACCCCATTACCGTGCGGCCCAGGGTGGTTTTGCCGCAACCGGATTCGCCCACCAGCCCGACGGTTTCGCCCGGCTCAATTGTGAGTGACACGCCATCCACGGCATGGATGTGGCCCACCGTGCGGGCGAAGACCCCGCGCTTGATGGGGAACCAGGTCTTGAGATCTTGAATGTGGAGGAGGGGCATGGGTTATTTTGAAATATGAGATTTGAAATCTGAAATTTCAGACAGGAAACAGGCGGACTGGTGGCCGGGGGCAACGTCAAAGAGAGGGGGGAGTTCCTGGCGGCAGCGGGGAAAGGCCAATTTGCAGCGGTCGGCAAAGCGGCAGCCGGCGGGATAGGCGAGCGGGGAGGGGACTTGTCCCTCAATGGATGACAACCTTTCGGAGCGGCTGGTCAGGCTGATGACCGATTCAAGGAGGGCCCGGGTGTAGGGATGGGCGGGATGCCTGAAAAGCTCCTGACGCGGTCCTTCTTCAACGATCCGGGCGGCATACATGACCAGGATCCGGTCACACATTTCCCAGACCACGCCTAGATCATGGGTGATGATCAACAGGGAGGTGTCCCTGCTTTTCATTTCCAGCAGCAGGTCGAGAATCTGGGCCTGGATGGTGACATCCAGCGCGGTCGTCGGTTCGTCGGCAATAATCAATGCCGGCTCCAGCATCAAAGCCATGGCGATCATGACGCGCTGGAGCATGCCGCCGGACAGCTGGTGGGGATAGGCCCGCATCCGCTCCCCGGGATCGGGAATGCCGACTTTCTTCAGCCAGTCCAACGAGCGGGATTTTGCGGTCTGATGATCAATATCCAGATGGAGTTGCAGGGTTTCAATCAGCTGGGCGCCGACCGTGTGGAGCGGGGAAAGCGCCGCCTGGGGTTCCTGGAAGATCACACTGATCCGGCGGCCCCGGATGGAGCGCAATGTGGCGGCCGGCAGGGAGAGCAGATCGTGCCCCTCGAAGACGGCCCGGCCCGACAGGATCCGGCCCGGCGGCATGGGAATCAAGCGGAGCAGGCTCAGGGCGGTTACGGATTTCCCGCAGCCGGATTCGCCGACCAGGCCGACGACTTCGCCCTGGCCGATGGAAAACGAGACATTTTCCGCCGCCGTCAGCGGGCCTTCATCCGTGTCGAATGACACGCTCAGATTTTGTATGTCCAGCAGGGGGTTCATTATTCAAATTTCGTTTTAGGTCTGGGATCATAGACATTCCGGATGCCTTCACCCACAAAGACGCCCAGTAACATAACGGTGAACAGCGCCAGCGCCGGATAGAGAATCAGCCACCAGGCCCAGCGGAATTGCTGTGCCTGTTGCAGGAGTTCCCCCCAACTGGGGGTTGGGGGGGGCAGGCCGAAGCCCAGGTAATCGAGGGCCGCCAGCGAGCCGATGGCCCCGACCAGATTAAAGGGAAAAAAGGTGATAAGCGGCGTGAGTGCGTTGGGCAGGATGTGCCGGAAGATAATGGCCCGGTGCGGCAATCCTAGCGACCGGGCGGCCTCAACAAACGGCAGATGACGCAGCCGCAAAAATTCGGCCCGGATGTAGTAGGAGATCCCGATCCAGTTGAAGATGGCGTAACAGATCAACAGCAACAGGAATCCTCGCCCGTAGACCGCTCCCAACAGAATCATCACGTAGAGAAAGGGCAGGGCGCTCCAGATCTCCGTGAAGCGTTGTCCGAGCATATCCATATGACTGCCGAAATAGCCTTGAATGGCACCCAGGGCGGTGCCCAGCAGCATGGCAAGGATGACCAGGAGAAAGCCGAAGGTCAGCGAGGTTCGCAGCCCATACAGGATGCGGGCCAGCACATCGCGGCCGGAACTGTCGATGCCCAGCCAGTGGCCCCGGGTCGGGGGATAGGGCCAGCGCACTTCTGACTTGGTGGCCGTTACCGCATAAGGGGTTCCCTTGATTTCGATGATCCGGGGTAACGCGGCATTACTCAGACTCCCGGCGGCAAAGGCGGTCAGCGCTGTCTGGGTCTCGGGCGAAAGGGTGGCCCAGGGTGAAAATGAGGAGGAGGTCAGTTGCATATCGCTGTTCCATGCCATCCTGCCGCGCGGGAGCGGGGATGCGTCCGGTTTTTCGCGGAGGGTCAGTCGGATGGTGGAAGGGGGGAGATCGCGCGGGGTGAATTCCGGCAGGGAGAGTTCGGCCACCCGGTGGGGATTTCTTGAATGGACGGTTGTGACGCTGATCGATGGGGCTTCTTTATTCTGAAGCCGTAGGGAAATGGCCGCCTGCAGCGCGGGTGAAATCAGCCAGGTATTGGTAAAGGCGTGTCCCCTCAGGGCGTCCGGACCGAGTTCGAAAAAAAACTCCGGATTGGCCGACCGGGTGATGCAGAGATTGGTTGAGACGGTAACGGAGGCCACCTGCGGTTCAGGGCGGAAGGTCAGGGTGACCGCCTCGGGCAGGGCGATGGAGGTGGGCGGGACATTTTCATAGGGCCCATAGGGGACAGGAGGGAAGAGCATGAAATTGCCAGGCGGAACGGTGAAGAGCAGGAGGGCTTGGATCTGCTTGTAGTCCGGCCGGGTTTGGCGGCCGTTATGCAAAAAGGTGTCTTCTGGATGGAATTGGACCAGGGGGACATAGTAATGGCCGTCGAACCGGACCACGAGCGGCGTGTTATTGCAGAGCACCTCGGCGGCGAGGCTGATCAGGTACAATGACAGGAGGATCCAGAGCGACCACCAGGCGCGGCGTAATTTCTGAAACCGCCGCCATCGCTTTACTGTCACTGGATTCCATTCAATCATGACGGCCGATTGTAACGGCCTTCGCTTGAAAAGAAAGGCTGAACCGTCTGCTTATTTGATATCAATGGAGACATCGCCCGAAGCGATTTTCTTTACGGGTTCCGGTTCCGGGCGTTGGGCATAGGAGGGGAGGTAGCGGTAATAGACTTCCAACATCAATGCGCACAGGGTGGTGGTATAGACATGCGAGCCATTGTCGTAATCGCCCTGCTCCCAATGCCCGTCCTGTTTTTGTTTCGAGAGCAGCACGCGCTGCATGTGGAGGTTCCAGTGCATCCAGTCGGCCTGGTTGCCGCTTTGGAATTTGGCTTGAGACACATAATAGCCGGCATAGACATTGGCCTTGCCTGCGGCCGGCCATTCAAGCTCAGCGTTTTGTAATATTTTGAGGCCGGATTTGACAGGAGGCGAGGTGTTCTTGCCCAGCATTTGCAGGCAGAGGGTCCCCACGCCAGTCATGCTGAGCCGGCCCCCGCCCACAGGGGCCACCCCGTCTTTCCCTTCATAGACAAACCCGCTGCCATCCCTGGCGAGGGCGTCGGAGAGCAGGAAGCGGGTGGAGCGGGTGAGGGCCTCCTCCAGTCCGTCCAGATCAGGAATGGCGGTTCTGGCCGCCTTGAGTGCTTGAATCTGCCAGCCTGTGACCGAGGTGTCGAACCGCTGACCTTTCAGGTAGTTGTAGTCGAATCCACCGGCACTTTGCTGGCCATTGATGATGACCCGTGCCGCTTTTTCAAGCGGGGGTTTCAGATCCATGATACGCGTCATCGTATAGGCTTCGGCCAGAGCATAGGTCGCGATGGCATGGGCATAAACATTTTTCGAGAAGGCACCGGTGCTCTCCTGGCGTTTCAGCAGGCTTCTCAGCCCGCGTGTGACGGTGTCGCCGAATTCCGGGGAGGAGGGGGTCTCACCGTGGGCCAGATAGGCCAGCAGGGCCAGGCCGGTCATGGCGGTCGGCTCCTGTCCCGGCCAGCTGCCATCCGCCGCCTGGTGCGCTTTGAGCCACTGCAGGGATTTGCCCACCGCGGCTTCCGTCTTCTGCGCCTTCTGCTCAGTCAGAATGGCCGCGCGAAGAGTCGTCTCGCGATTCCCGTGTGAGCTGGGAAGGAAGCCGCCTGGGACGTGCCGGAGGGAAAGGGGCGCGGAGAGCGGTTCCCCTGAGGAGGTCCCGTCCCCGGGGCGTTCCAGAGGGGGGCGGGGAGAGTCGTCGCCGGGTCCCGGGGCACCCCCGCCAAGAGGCGGAAGCGTCAAGTCGGTTGGGGCCATGGGTGGCTCCGATGATCGGCCAGACGGCGTGGTGATTTCCGGGGGCGGGGTGCTGTCAGAGGGGTCAGGCTGGTTGAGGTCTGGCTCCCCGAGGTTGATGATGACCGCGCCCTTTTCCTCAGAACCCTCCTGATCGGGGGGAGGCGGGAGGACATAAGGGACCCAGAAGAGCAGGAGGAGCAGGGCGGCGACATTCACGGCCACCGAAAGGCTGACGGGGCCGAAGATGCGGACCAGTTCAGCCTTTGCGGTTCTATGGGCGAGGGTACCGGGGGCGGCCTTCAGGCCCTGGAGAATCAGGGAGGCGCGTTCGCGGAAGGTTTTCTGCCGGATCAATTCCATGAATACGCTGGGCTCTTTCTGCTTTTCCACAATATCCATGACCATGACGGCGATCCGCTGGGTTTCCGTGAAATCGATGCGGCTGGATTGCGCATGGAGCCGGATATGCTGGCGGGCCTGGTTTTCGAACAGTTTCCGGCGAACGGGGTTTTTAAGCACCTCGGCCTTGAGTGCGGCCCGGCCTTGCGGGGTGAGGCTCCCTTCAAGGTATTCCTCCATCAGCAGGATGAATTCCTGTTCATTCATGAGACCACCTCTTTCATCATGCAGTCTTTGAGAATATCCCTCACACGGAACAAGGCGACGGCCACCCAGGTTTCCGTCCGGTGGGTGAGGGCGGCCAGTTCCCGGATGGACAAGCGGTTGAAATAACGTTGTTCGACCAGCTTGCGGGAGTCTTCGGGCAGTTTGGTGAGACAATGGCGGAGGCGTTCCACATACTCCTCTTCGCGGTCTTGGGCCTGCACGGAATGCACGGCGGCATCCAGTACGATCCGGTCGAGTTCATCTTCGCCGGGGGCAACGTATCGGGAGCGTGCCTTCAACTCTTTGAGCATCAGATTCCGGGCAATGCCCTTGGTCCAGGAGAGGAAGGTGCCGCGTCGTTCATATTTCGCGATGTTTTCGTAACAGACCACGAGCGTGTGCTGGAGCACTTCTTCGACCATATCAATGGAACAGGCGTGGGCGGAGAGGAAGATCCGTAACTCCTTGCGGATGGCGAACACCACGTCGCCAAAGGCATCCCGATCCCCGTTTTGGATCCGTTCTATGAGTTGGTCGAGTTCGGTTTCGTTCACTGGATCTTACCCTCTAGTCCGTATTACGCGGAAAAGATGAGATATTACAAATTATCTGCTGACCGGCGCGGTGGGGGTGGGGAGGAGGAGCTGATAGAAGGCCATGTCAAGCCAGCGGCCGAACTTGAAGCCCGCCTGTTTGATGGTGCCGCAGTACTCAAACCCGAGGCGGCGATGGAGGGCCATGCTGGCTTCGTTGGTCGTATCGATGGCCCCGACCAGGGTGTGGAACTGCTGGGCTTGGGCGAGGCGGATCAACTCCTGCATCAGGTGGGTGCCAATGCCCTTCCCCCGGAACCGGGCGTCAACATAGATGGAATGCTCAACGGTATATTTGTATCCCGGCTTGTTGCGAAAGACTCCGTAGGTGGCAAAGCCCATGAGCTCACGGGCGTCATTTTCAATTACAACGACGGGAAAGCCGTCCTTGGCTTTGGCCTCAAACCAGGCTGACACTGTTTCAAGGGATCTGGTAGTGTCGTCCCAGAGGGCGGTGGAATGGAGAATGGCCTCATTAAAAATAGCCATGATGGCCGGCAGGTGGCGTGCGTCACATGAAATGAGTTTCATCAGGGGCTTATATATAGTCGTTACGGTGGATCTCTTCAATAGAACCTTTTCACGGCACGCGAAAGGGTGATAGAGTGCAGCCATACGAGGTAATTTATGATTCATGTCAAAGTAGCCGGGTTATCGTTGTCCAATCTGGGATTTGTGGTTCTGCTCAAGGGGGATCCCGATCCCCGGACGCTGCCCATATTCATTGGCGGGGCGGAAGCCCAGTCGATTGCCTTGTGGCTTGAAAAGGTTCAAATTCCCCGTCCCCTGACCCATGATCTGTTCAAAAACGTACTGGATTGCATGGAGTGTCGCTTAATGCGGGTGGTGATCAAGGATGTGGTGGATAATACTTTTTTTGCGGTACTGGTGTTGGAACATGACGGGGTTGAAACCGAGATTGACGCCCGGCCGAGTGATGCGATCGCCCTTGGGTTGCGGTGCTCCTCCCCGCTCTATGTGACCGCGCAGGTGATGAATAAGGCGGGGGTCGTGATTGCGGAAGAGAAGGAGGCCGACGCGAAGGCGGAAGCGTCCGGCAAGGCGCAGGCCGGCGAACCCGCCAAATCCGCCAAATCGAAGGGCTCTCCGCTCGAGCAGTTGAAGGCCAAACAGGAAAAGGCGATCGCCAAAGAAGACTACGAAGAGGCCGCCAAACTCCGGGATGAGATCAAGCGTTATGAGCAGGCGCACGGGAAGAATTGAAGCCAGTGAGCAGTGGGCAGTAAGCAGTGGGCAGTAGACAGTGGGTAGAATTTGGTATCTGCCTACTGCTTACTGCTAACTGTCTTCCGTTTTCTCAAAGGCGCGGTTTCATCGAGATTTCCGCTGCCGGGCCGGTTCAGGGCTTCGTCGGGCACGCGGAGCAGTTTCCGGAATGCGCCCGGGGTGAGATTGATGGCTTTCTTGAATTCCCGCGTAAAATGGCTCTGGTCGAAGAAACCGCAGGCGTCCCCGATACCGCTGATGTCCAGCGAGGTGGTGGCGAGGAATTTCTTGGCCTCTGAAATACGGATCTCGGTGAGGATTTCCTTGAAGGTTTTTCCCACTTCCTGCCGTAAGCGGTGCACGAGCGTTGAGGAACTCACCCCCACGGCCTTTGATGCCAGGTCAAGCGTGACGCTCTCCGGATAATGGGATTGAAGCCAGTGGGTGACCCGCTCGGCCAGGCTGCGCCCGTCGTGAGTCAGGGTGTTCTGTCCGACAAAAAACTGCTGGATCCATTCCGTCACCTCGTAACAGCTTTCCTCCGTCGTGCGGGCCTGCTCCAGCCGGACCATGTTGCGCAGTTCCCGGCTGGTGGCGACCGCCCAGGGGGTGCCCCGCAGAATATCCTGACTCGTCATGACGGCCAGCAGGACGCGAAGATGGGCCTTCAATTTTAGCGGGTCCCAATTACTCGCCAGCAGGAGTTTTGCGAGATATTGCGAAATGAAGGTGTGGGCCTCAGGCTTATTGCCCTTATTCAGAAATGTAATGAGCTGATAGGTATTGCCCGGGATGTCCGGCGTGGCCTCAGGGTTCTCCCGGATCTCGGCGGCCGCCTCGGCGATCCGGCGTTGCTGGAGATATTTCCCATTTTGCCTGCGGAAAAACTCACTCGAATTAATGCCATTGGAAAAGGTGGTCTCCATCGCCAGGGCCCCCAGGCCTCTCAAGGCGGCGGGAGTGATGAGTTTCACCGACTCCAATTGCTTCAGGAAGGTGGCGGGATGGGCGTCAGGCCATGACCGGGCCAACTGGGTAACGGCCTCCCGGATGTCCGGTTTTTCGCCACTCACACAGAAGCCGCCCAGCGTAATGCCGCCGATGCACTTGCCATGGGGCGCCACCGGAATGGCGATCACCAGCAGATTGGCCCAGCATCGGAAATAATACGGCTCCCCCGCGCTCATTGATTGCAAGGTCCCATTACAGCAGGCCACCCGGCATAACGAGGCGGCGACCGGATGGGCCAGTGCCTGTCGGCAGAAGGTGCAGACTTTTTTGTTCAGAAGCACCTGCCGCTCGTAAAGGGCGTGATAAACGGCCCCTTGTCCGGCAATCTCTTCGATTTCCTGCAGCAGATGGGTGAGCTCAGAGGTCTCGGGTCTTAATTTCACAATGCCAGATTGTGCAATAATCACGCCTGTTTGTCCAAGAATATCGGGGAGGTGCATGCCATATTAGGCACGTTTTGAAGAACGAGTCAGGAGGGGCATTTGAAAACATTAATTGTGGTGGGTGAGAATATCCATTGTACCCGTATTTATAAAGTGGGTGGTAATTTTGTAAAGCAGTTGGACGACGGCCGGTTCGCGGTGGTCTACGGGGGCAAGGCGGACGCGCGCGCGTTGCCCATTCCTGAGCATTTTTTAAAGACGGCGGATTGGGAGGCCGGCAAAATCAAGCATTGTGCCGTGGCGGTCTGGCAGGGGTTGTATGGGGATGCGGCCGGCAAGGCGGCGGCCGTGGATTATCTCCGTTACCTGGCCATGCGGCAGGAGCGGGCCGATGCCTCATTCCTGGATGTGAATGTGGACGAGTTCAGCACTGATATTGCCGAGCGGTGCCGTGCGATCCAGTGGGTGGCGGAGGTGGTGCAGGCCACGGCGTCGATTCCACTGAGTATTGATTCCTCCAATCCCGCGATTCTGCGTGCGGGTCTGCAGGCCTGTGATTCCCGGCGGGGCCGGCCCATGGTGAACTCGGTGTCGCTCGAGCGGCAGGAGTCCATTCCGGTTGCGGCCGAATTCAAGGCGGTGGTCATTGCCTCGGCGGCAGGAGAGAAGGACCTGCCCGGCAACACGGAGCAGAGGCTGGCGAACATCAGCCGCCTCATGCCGCTCCTCGATGCCGTGGGCATTCGCGGTTCGGATGTGTACGTGGATCCCCTGGTCTTTCCGGTGGCGACGGACTCGAACAACGCCCAGTCCTTTCTGGAATCCGTGGCCGCCATCCGGAAGGCCTATGGCCCTGAGATTCACATCTCCGGCGGCTTGAGCAATGTGTCGTTCGGGATGCCGGCCCGTAAGCTCATCAATCAGGTGTTCACCTGGATGGTGGTGGAGGCGGGTGGTGACAGCGGGATTTTGGACCCCCTGCAAATGAATGCAAAAATCCTGTCGGCCGTGGATACCACCTCCGAGTCGTTCACGTTGGCACGGGCGCTGTTGACGGGCGAGGATATGTTCGGGGTGGAATTCATCATGGCGCATCGCGAAGGCAAATTAGTGGAGTGAGCGGAATAAAGGACTATTTATGACACGACCGATTTTGGATCCGACAAAGATGAAGGACTGGCAGATTGCCGAAGCCGCCGAGCAGACCATGAAGCCGGTCATGCAGTTGGCCTCGGAGTTGGGACTTCACGAAAGCGAAGTGATCATGATGGGCCGGCAACTGGCCAAAGTGGACCAGCGCGCGGTGATGGAGCGCATCGGCTCCAGGCCCGTGGGCAAGTATATCGATGTCACGGCCATTACCCCCACGCCGCTCGGCGAGGGCAAGACCACCACCACCATCGGGCTGATTGAGGGGTTGTCGGTGCTGGGCAAGAGTGTGACGGGCGCCATCCGCCAGCCCAGCGGGGGCCCGACGTTCAATATCAAGGGCTCTGCGGCGGGCGGTGGCCTGGCTCAGTGTATTCCATTGGCTCCTTTTTCGATTCGCATGACGGGGGATATCGACTCCATCACCAACGCGCACAATCTGGCGCTGGTGGCCTTGACCTCCCGCATGCAGCACGAGCAGAACTATGATGATGCCCGTCTGGCCAGGACCGGCATCCGCCGCCTGAACGTGGACCCCGCGCGGGTGAGCGTGAAGTGGTGTATGGACTTCTGTGCCCAGAGTCTGCGCAACATCACCATCGGCCGGGGCAGTAAGATGGACGGCTTTGAGATGGAGTCCGGCTTCCAGATTTCCGTGGGCAGCGAAGTCATGGCCATTCTGGCGGTCTCCAAGGATCTCAAGGATTTGAGGCAGCGCCTGGCGAAGATGGTCCTGGCCTGCGATAAGGATGGCAATGAAATCACCACCGCTGACCTCAAGGTGGACGGGGCGATGGCGGCCTGGATGGTCGAGGCCATTCATCCCACGCTGGTGCAAACCGTTGAGGGGCAGCCGATCTTTGTGCATGCCGGTCCATTCGCGAATATCGCCATCGGGCAGAGCTCCATTATCGCCGATGAAATCGGGACCCGGCTGGCGGACTATCATGTCACCGAAAGCGGGTTTGCGGCGGACATCGGGTATGAGAAATTCTGGAACCTGAAATGCCGGTTCTCCGGCCTGAAGCCGAGTGCGGTGGTGTTGGTGGCGACGATCCGCGCGCTCAAGATGCATGGCGGGGGACCCGCCGTCAAACCCGGCGCCAAGCTCGATGAGGCCTATACCCGGGAGAATCTCGGGCTGCTTGAGAAGGGGTGCGAGAACCTCATTGCCCACATTGAAATCATTAAAAAGTCCGGGGTCCGTCCGGTGGTCTGCATCAATGGCTTTTACACGGACACGCCGGCCGAAGTGGCGTTAGTGAAGAAGATCGCTCAGCAGCATGGGGCCTATGCGGCGCTTTCCCAGCATTGGCTCAAGGGGGGCGAAGGGGCCCGCGAGCTGGCGGAAGTGGTGGTGACGGCGGCCAATGAAAAGAATGACTTCAAATTCCTGTACGATCTCACCACCCCGCACCGTCAGCGGATTGAGTTGATCGCCAAGGAAATCTACGGGGCTGATGGCGTGACGTTCAGCGATGTGGCGATGGAGAAGGTGTTGAAGTTCGAGGCAGATCCCGCCACGGCGGCGATGGGCACCTGCATGGTGAAGACGCATCTCAGCCTCTCGCATGATCCCAACCTCAAGGGACGGCCCAAGGGCTGGACCCTGCCGATCCGCGACATGCTGGTCTATCGGGGCGCCGGCTTTGTGGTGCCGGTGGCGGGCGAGATCAAGCTGATGCCGGGAACGGCATCGGAGCCAGCCTTCAATAATATTGATATCGATGTGGAGTCCGGCCGGGTAAAGGGCCTGTTTTAAGTCCAAGGAAACCATGACCGCAAAAATTATCGATGGAAAAGAGATTGCCCGGCAGATTCGTGAAGAACTGGCGGTTGAGATCAGGCAGCTGAAGGAAAAAGGGATTGTGCCCGGGTTGGGCGTGATTCTGGTCGGCGATGATCCTGCCTCGCGGTCCTATGTGACAGCCAAGGAAAAAGCCTGCCATGAGATCGGGATCTTCTCGGATGACAATCGGCTCCCGGCTGATGCCACCCAGGCCGAACTGCTGGCCTTGATCCGGAAGATGAATGCCGACCCGAAAATCAATGGCATCCTGGTGCAGTTGCCGCTGCCCAAGCAGTTAAATGAGAGTGAAGTCCTGGTCACCATCGATCCGGATAAGGATGTGGACGGGTTCCACCCCACCAATGTCGGGCGGATGGTCGTGGGCGAAAAAGCCTTTTTGCCCTGCACCCCGCATGGGGTGTTACAGATGCTGCTCCGGAGCGGCGTAAAGGTCGAGGGCGCGCATGCGGTCATTGTCGGGCGCAGCAATATCGTTGGCAAGCCGTTGGCCAATATGCTGATGGCCAAGGGGCCGTTGGGCAATGCGACGGTGACGGTCTGTCATACCAAGACCAGGAACATCGCGCACTATACGCGGCAGGCGGATATCGTCATTGCGGCGGCGGGGCGTCCGAATACGGTGACTGCGGATATGATCCGTGAGGGCGCCGTGGTGATTGATGTCGGGGTGAACCGCATTGAAGACGCCACCAAGAAGGCGGGCTTCCGGTTGGTTGGCGATGCCGACTTTGAAGGCTGCATGGCCAAGGCGAGCATGATCACGCCGGTGCCCGGCGGGGTGGGGCCCATGACGATTACCATGCTGCTCTATAACACCGTCGAATCAGCCCGGCGCGCGAACGGCCTGTAACGCCCGGCGGGCATTGCGGTGCCATCGTTCCAGGTCAGTTTCGGAAATGTACCAGAAGAGCGGATAGACGAGCTTCTGGTAGGTCTCCGCATCCATGCTGGCGAGCGATTCCGGCGTCAGCTGGTTGGCGACGGACTCAATCCAGGAGGCCGGCTCAAGGCGCTCCCATTTCCCCCGGTTCATCGGGCAGGCATTCTGGCAGTCATCACAGCCATAGACCCAGGGCCCCATTTTATTCCACAATTCATCGGGGATCGGCTGGTCTTCCTCATAGGTCAGGTAAGCGATGCAGCGCTTCATGTCCACCACATAGGGTTCACTCAGGGCGCAGGTCCGGCAGGCGTCCAGACAGGCCCGGCAACCGGGCGGGCAGGGGGCCGCCAGTGCGGAAGGGGCGTCGGGCTCAATTTCGGCATCTATCAACCACGCCTCGATATTCAACCATGAGCCGCACCCTTCGGCATAGGCGAACCCGTTACGGCCAATCTGAACCAGCCCTGCCCGCACCGCGGCTTCGCGGCAGGGAATCCCTCCGACTTTGACGCGATGGCCCAGTGCGCTGAGTCCCTGCTTCATGCGTTTGGGCAGGGTAGTGTCCGGACAGGCCTTGATGCGGCGGTCACAGAGATAGTTGCGGCCGATATGGCGGGTGATGGCATTGGGGACATCATATTTCCCGTAGCGCCGGATGGCGACGACAATCGATTTTGCCCAGGGCGCAAAGGTGGAGGGATTGATGCGGCGCTCCATTCCCTGATAGAGGGCGGCGGCATCCGGGAAGCGGGCGGATAGCTGGGTGAGCGCCGTCTGATAGTCATCAAACGGCTGCATCCCGGTGATTCCGCAGGCATGGTATCCGAGATCCGTGGCCAGCGCCTTGATTTGAGCCTTCATGGTCATGAGGGCGCAAAGCATAGCGCAAAACCGGGCCAATAAAACGCACAAAATAAAGAGAACGTTTACCACGGAGGAGCGGAGATTTAGGGAGAGAATACAAATATAATGGTGCGGGATTTGTAATTCCGGAGTACCCGAATTACAAATCCCGCACCGGTTTTTCTGGAGTAATACCAAGTGAGTGGAGCTAAAGATGACGTGCTGTGCCGCGAGTTTACCTGCAGTGAGTTATTTGAGGTATCGAAAGGCACTCCTGTATTCCTCAAGGAAACCGTGGCGTTTATTTCGGCCACATGTACTCATGGGGGCGAAATAAACGCCACATTTGCATTTCCTGCTCTCTCTCTAAATCTCCGCTCCTCCGTGGTAAAGTTCCTTCTTTTCCCGTCAGTGCGAATAAGCGAAATTCCACTTTTACAGTATTTGGATTCGCCTGTCCTAGGTTCTGGCTCGACGTTGGTTTCAAAATAGAGTCAATTAACCCCTTTGGTTTCAAAACGGAGCTGAGGAGTGAAATATGCAGAATACGATTAAAAATTCACTGTTGTCGGTGACGGTCAAACGTCATGGCGCGGAGTTGTGCGGGTTGAAAGCGGCGGATGGCACGGAATACCTGTGGCAGGCGGATCCGGCCATCTGGCCCCGGCATGCCCCGCTGCTGTTCCCCATTGTCGGCAAACTCGCCGGCGGGCGTTATCGTTTCGAGGGGCGTGACTACGAGATGGCCCCGCACGGCTTTGCCCGGGATACGGACTTCGAGTTGTTGGACGCCTCGGATAGTTCCCTGTCGTACCGGCTCCAGGCATCGCCTGCCACCCGGAAGCAGTATCCCTTCGATTTCTCGCTCGTCCGCCACTATCGCCTGTCGGGGGGCACGGTGGAGGTCACCACGGAGGTGACCAATACCGGGACCACCGTCATGCCGTTTTCCATTGGCGAGCATCCGGGGTTTGCGTTGACCTGGGGGGCCGGGGACAAGGTGGAGGACTACGCCTTGAAGTTTGAAAAGGCGGAACGGCTGGATACCCATTTGCTCGATGCCAATGGCCTGCTATCCGGTAAAACGGAGCGGGTGTTGTCGAATAAGAGCGTGCTGCCGCTCCGGCGCGACCTGTTTGACCGCGATGCCTTGATTTTTCTGAAAATCAAATCCCGGAAGGTCAGCTTGTGCTCGCGCCGGCACCCGCGCCGGGTGACGGTTGAATTTTCCGGTTATCCCGATCTGGGCATCTGGGCCAAGCCCGGCGCCCCGTTTGTGTGCATTGAGCCCTGGTATGGCCATGCCGATCCGGCCAGCCACGATGGCGAACTGATGAATAAACCCGGCCTGATCATGCTGGAGCCAGGGACCTCGTTTGCCTGTGACTGGCGGGTGGTCATCACCTCGGCTGGATGAGGTTGATTTAATCCTTTTGCATATCTCATACGAATGAGGTTGACGTGTTGGCGGCGATTTGATGTAGTGCGGCCATCAGTTTGAAAAAAGGAGTTAATGAATGAGTGAGCGCGTGAAGTTGGATGTCATGATTGTGGGCGGGGGCATGATCACCAATGATCTGATCCTCCCTTCGGTGTACCATCTGCAACGGGTGGGGGTCGTTGGACGGATCGAGGTTTGTGCGTTGAACAGCGCTCCGCTGAAGGCGCTCAAAGACAGTCGCGAACTCAAGGAGGCGTTTCCGGGTCAGGATTTTGAGGCGTATCCACCCCTGACCGAGCCGCCGGACCGGATGTTCCCTGCGCTCTTTAATGAGCGGTTGGCCGCGCTGGCGCCCCGCCAGGCCGTCATTGTGGCGGTGCCGGACCAGTTCCATTATGAGATTGTGAAGGCGGCCATCCTGAAAGGTCAGCATGTGCTCTGCGTCAAGCCGCTGGTCCTGTCCTATATTCAGGCGGTGGAGATTGAGAAGCTGGCCCTGGAGCGGGGATTGTTTGTAGGCGTTGAGTATCACAAGCGGTTCGATGTCCGCTCGCTGATGGCCAAGCGCCAGTATGCGTTGGGGCAGTTCGGCGAGTTCAAAATGGGCGATGCCAAATTGTATGAGCCCTACTATTACCGGCATTCCAATTTCCAGAACTGGTTCACCTGCGACAAGACCGATCCCTTTGTTTATGTGGGCTGCCACTATGTTGACCTGGTCTATTTCATCACCGGGCTCAAGCCGGTCTCGGTGTCCGTCTCGGGTGTCAAGGGCCTGTTCCCCAACGGGAAAGAGGGCTATCTCTGGGCCAATGGCCGGATCCGGTATGAGAATGGGGCCCTCCTGACGGTGAGTGACGGGCTGGGTTATCCGGATTCCGCCGCGGGCAGCAATGATCAGGGGCTGCTGATGTACTGCGAAGGGAAAGACCGGACGGGCATGATCCAGCATAATGACCAGGATCGCGGGGTGCGCCACAATTACCTTGAGGAGATCGGATGCGCAGGGACACGCTACAACTATGTCAGCCCGGACTTCTATCGGCTGGTGCCCTGGGAAGGGGCGGGATACAAGCCGGTCGGTTACGGATATGCGTCGGTGGCCGCCAGCATCGAGACCATGAGCCGGATTGAAAATGAGACCGTGAGTCTCCCTGAAAAAACCGCCTTGCCGAAACGCCGCGAGCTCATTCGTGAGGTCGATGCGGCCGGGTTGCTCGCCACTCCGGCCAACAGTTACATCAATGAACTGGTCGTTGAGGCGGCACGTCTATCGATTGTGGCCGATGGGGAATGGGTAAATATTGTCTATGGTGATCAACCGCACGTTGAAGCAAGAAGGAAGTAATTATGGCTGAATATAGTCTGACTCCAGTTGTTGTTCCGCATGTAAACACAAAGTTCCGCACGATTTGCACGGCGATTCCGGTGCCGGAATCGTTACCGGTCTTCGAGGCGTTGCGCATCTCCGAGCCGCGATCGATGGCCGGTCAACCGCCGATTGTCTGGCACAAGGCCGAAGGCGCCACCATCTCGGACCGCTGGGGGAACCGGTGGATTGACTGGTCGTCAGGGGTCTTGATCACCAACGCGGGGCATGGGCATCCCGCGATCTGTAAGGCCATCCGTGAAGTGCTGGACCGCCCCCTGCTGGCCACCTACGTGTTTCCTCATGAAGGGCGGGCCACCCTGGTCAAGATGCTGAGCGATCTGGCCCCGGATCCGGATAATTACCTGGCCTTCCTGCTCAGCACGGGTAGCGAAGCCACGGAAAACTGCATCAAGCTGTCCAAGACCTATGCCCTCGAGAAGCACGGGCCGGGCAAGAAGTACATGGTTACCTTCAACAATGCCTTCCATGGCCGCACGATGGGCGCCCAGTTGGCGGGCGGCATGGCGAAGTTGAAAATCTGGATGGGCGAGCCGGATGCGTCGTTTGTGCAGGTGCCTTTCCCGGATGGGTATAAGAACCAGGATGTCTCCTTTGACCTGTTCCTGAAGACGTTGAAAGAGAAGGGCGTCACCCCGAAAGAGATCGCCGGCGTGATGGTGGAGAGTTATCAGGGGATTGGCCCTGATTTCCTGCCGGTGGAGTATGCCCAGAAAATGGCCGCCTTCTGTCGCGAACACGATATCGTCCTCACGATGGATGAGGTTCAGGCCGGGTTTGGCCGGACGGGCAAACTATTCTGCTTCCAGCATTACGGGATCACCCCCGACCTGATTGCCTGCGGTAAGGGCATCTCCTCTTCGCTGGCGATCTCGGCGGTGATCGGGCGCAAGGACATCATGTCCCTCTATCCTCCGGGCTCCATGACCTCCACCCATTCCGCGTCGCCGCTGGCCGTCGCTGCGGCCATTGCCAACCTGAAGGTGCTCAAGGACGAGAAACTGGTGGAGCGTGCGGAGCGGTTGGGCACCTGGTTTGTGGCCGAACTGCGCCGCATCCAGGGGCGCTATCCGTCCGTGTTGGGCTGCTGTCAGGGCAAGGGCATGGTCGCCGGTATCCAGGCGGTCAAGGCGGGAACCCGGACGCCGGATCCGGCTCTGGCACTGAAGATCAACCTCGCCTGTCTGTACCGCGGGCTGATGATGTTCGCCCCGGTGGGAATTGCAGGGGAGTGCATCAAGATTGCGCCTCCGCTCAGCATTGATGAAGAGGCCTTGCGTGAGTCCCTGGTGGTGTTTGAAGCGGCGGTTGACGAGGTGATGAAAAGTCACTCATGAGCAACCTGCCGATGAACCGTGTGGTGCCGGATGGCTGGGTTGACCTCCAGGTTAACGGTCATGTCGGGGTGGATTTTTCCTCCCCCGGCCTGACGGTGGCGGATGTTCGCCGGGCGACCGTGGATCTGGTGAAGCGTGGGACGGCCGCGTATTGCCCTACGATCGTGACCGCCGAGCTGGCGCGGTATGAGGAAAATCTGCCCGTTCTGGCCGCTGCGATGGAGGAGCCGGATCTCCAGCCCCACCTGCTCGGGGTTCATCTGGAAGGGCCTTTTTTATCGCTCGACGGCCGGGGTGCCCATCAGGCGGCACTGCTGAAGAAGCCCGATGTGCAGCTGCTGGACCATTGGCTGACGCTGGCAAAGGGGCACATTGCCTTACTGACGGTGGCCCCGGAAATTGAAGGGGCCGAAACGCTGATCAGGCACGCGGTGACCCGTGGCGTGGTGGTTCTGCTTGGACATCATGTTGCAGATGGGGCGAGTATTGACCGGGCGGTCCGGGCGGGCGCCCGCGGTTGTACCCATCTGGGGAACGGTATCCCGAACACGTTGCCCCGGCATCCGAACCCGATCTGGTGCCAGTTGGCCGAGGACCGGTTATCCGCACTGTTGATCACGGATGGCCACCACTTGCCCAAGGAGTTTGTGTCCGTGGCGTTGCGCGCCAAAGGGCTTGACCGGTGCATTGTGACCAGCGATGCGGCGCCGATTGCGGGACTTCCGCCCGGCCGCTATAACTGGATGGGGACTGAGCTTGTCAGTGAACCATCAGGCCGGATCGCTTTGGCAAATGGGTCTTCCCTGGCCGGCTCCTCTGCCACTATGGCGGACTGTATCGCCTGGTTACGATCATGGAGCGATTTGTCTGAGGCAAACATGCTCCGGCTTGGGCGGGACAACCCGCTTCGGTTTCTCGGGAGATAGGATTTTGTGCGAAAGACGGCGAAGGGCGCAAAAAATATTCAGAAACAGTTTTTAATTTCTAACAGATGCGATTAAAAGGGAGAGCGCAATGCAGATGAAACTACCGAAATTTACCATGGGTGTGGGCGATCGTTTCGCGCGGGAGGGGAATGCCCAGTTGACGGCCTTACTCCGCGCCCGGGAAGAGGGGATTGAAGTCTCGCCGGTCTGGAACAAGTCATTCCGCGAACACTCCATCATCCATACCGAGCCTCCGAGTGTGCGCAAGGCGGCCGATGCGGCCGTGGCGGCCATGGGCTGGTCTTTCCCTTACTTTGTCGATGCCGACCACATCAACTTTAAAACGGTGGACGGGTTTATCTCCTCCAGCGATTTTTTCACCCTTGACGTCGCCAGCGCGATCGGGACGGCCGCCGAGCCCGCCGCAGTCAAGGCGTTCGTGGAAAAATACAGCAGCTGGTGCGGGGAGTTGCCGGTCGAAGGGCTCGCCGAGCCGCTGGTCATTACCCGTGACCTGCTCGAACGGGTGGCCGGGAAATATCTGTTTGCCATCCAGGAGGCCGGCCGGATTTACCGTAAAATCGAGGCGCAGAAAGGGGCTGGCAAATTTGTGACGGAAGTGTCCATGGATGAAACCATGACGCCGCAGACGCCGCCCGAGTTGCTTCTGATTCTCGCGGCCATCGCGGATGAGGGGATTCCGGCCCAGACGATCGCGCCGCGTTTCTCCGGTCGTTTTAACAAGGGGGTGGACTATGTCGGGGACGTGACGCAGTTCGCCCGTGAGTTTGAGGCGGATGTGGCCGTGATCCGGCTCGCCTGTCAGCGGTTCAACCTGCCGGCCAACCTGAAGCTGAGTGTCCATTCGGGAAGTGATAAATTCGAGATTTATGGCCCGATCCGGGAAATCTTGCAGAAAACCGGCGCCGGACTGCACCTGAAGACGGCCGGTACGACCTGGCTTGAGGAAGTGATCGGGCTGGCGGAGGCGGGCGGCGATGGGCTGGTGATTGCCAAGGAGGTCTACACGGCGGCGCTCGGCCGGTTTGATGAACTGTGCGGGCCTTATGCCGAAGTGATTGATATTGACCGTAAGGCACTGCCTTCGGCTGAACAGGTGGCGCAATGGAACAGTGCCGCGTTTGTGGCGGCGTTGCGTCACAACAAGATGGTGCCCGGCTATAACCCCAATCTCAGGCAGCTGTTGCATGTCGGTTATAAGGTGGCGGCGGAAATGGGCGACCGGTTCCTGAATGCGTTGGAGACGCACCGGGGCAGTGTGGCACGCAATGTGGAAGCCAACTTTTACGGACGGCATATTAAACTTGTTTTCCCGGTAACGAAGTAATTAGAGAAAGGTTCCCATCATGAAGATCGAGTTGAAAAAAGAGTTCAAGTATTCACTTCTTGTCCCCACCAGCATGGGGCTCCGCCTGACCCCGATCAACGGCCAGCCGGTGCATTGCAGTAACACCTTCACCCTTCAGGCCACCAGTGCCGAGACCAATGTGGCCAGCGTGGCCTCCTATCTCGGGCTTCCGGTCAAAATCCTGACGACCTTTGTCAAGGACAGCCCGATGGCCCAGATCATCAAGGACAACCTGGCCAGCCGGCATATGCTTTACGAAGGCAAAGAAGTGGTGCAGGACGGACCCTGGGGCTACCGGCACCAGATCAACATCGCCGATAGCGGGTACGGGTCCCGTGGACCGCGCGTGTACAATGATCGCGCGGGTGAAGTCGGTCGCACGCTGAATGTGAAAGATTTCGATCTGGACCGGATCTTCGGTAAAGAGGGGGTGCAGATCGTGCATTTGTCCGGATTGGTCGGAGCCTTGTCGCCGGAAACCGGTGCCTTCTGTCTGGCGCTGGCCCGTGCCGCGAAAAAGCATGGCACCCGCATCTCCTTTGACTTGAACTACCGCGCCTCGTTCTGGAAGAACCGGGAGAAGGAACTCCGCGGGATCTTCAGCGAAATCGCCAGTGTTTCCGATATCCTGGTCGGGAACGAAGAGGACTTCCAGCTTTGCTTGGGGATTGAGGGCCCGGAAGCCGGGGGTAAAGGGCTGGCCGCCAAGATGGCGGGATTTAAGGGGATGATCGAACGCGTCAGAGTGGCCTACCCGAATGCCTCCGTTTTTGCCACGACGTTGCGTGAGGTCATCAGTGCCCAGCAGCATCTGTGGGGGGCCGTCATGCTGGCCGGGGATGACTGGCATGTCGTCGAGCCGCGTGAAATCGGGGTATTGGACCGGATTGGCGGCGGTGATGGCTTTGTGGGCGGAATGCTGTATGCCATCCTCAAGGGGTGGGCGCCGCAGAAGTGGATCGAGTTCGGCTGGGCTAGCGGGGCCTTTGCCACGACGGTTCTGACGGACTACGGGCAACCGGCGGATGAAGAACAGATCTGGAGTATCTGGCAGGGTAACGCGCGCGTTAAACGCTGACCTGGATGACATTGTATTTGCGCATAAACGTTCTAAATGGAACAGTACGGCCATGATATTAATTACAGGTGGTTGTGGATTTATTGGCTCGCACATCGCTGAAGCGTTAGTGGCAGAGGGAACGAAGGTCCGGGTCTTTGATAATTTCTCCAGCGGAAAACTGGAAAACCTCAAGGGCTTTGGTGAGGGGATTGAGGTCATCCGCGGCGATGTCTGTGATCCTGAGGCGTTGCGTGCCGCCATGAAGGGCGTGTCGCGGGTGTTTCATGAGGCGGCCCTGGTGTCCGTAGGCGTTTCCGTTGAAAAGCCCATCGACAATGACTCGATCAACATTCGCGGCACGTTGAATGTGCTGCAGGCTGCCCGTGAGGCCAAGGTCAAACGCGTGGTGTTCGCCACCTCGGCGGCGGTGTATGGCAATAATCCCGTGCTCCCCAAGCGCGAGGATATGTTGCCTGAACCGGAATCCCCCTATGCCCTGGGAAAATTGACAGGTGAGTATTACCTGAAACTGTACAGCAGCCTGTATGGGGTCGAAACCGTGGCCTTGCGCTATTTCAATGTGTTTGGCCCCCGGCAGGACGGGAAGTCGATGTACTCAGGGGTGATCTCGCGGTTTACGGATGACCTCCGGAGTGGCCGGATTCCCACCATCTTCGGCGATGGCCAGCAGACCCGTGACTTTGTGTATGTCAAAGATGTGGTGCAGGCCAATCTCCTGGCTATGCGGTCGGCGAAAGTGGGGCACGGTGAGGTATTCAATGTGGCGACCGGCAAGACGGTGTCATTGCTGCAACTGCTGGATGCCCTGAAAACCATCATAGGCGTTCAGGTCACCCCCCAATTCAAGGAGGCACGTGCCGGGGACATCAAACATTCCCTCGCGGATATCTCCAAGATTCGTGAGGCCCTGGGGTATGTCCCCAAGTTCGGGTTGGAAGAGGGCCTCAGAGCCACCTCAAACGTATGAGATCGTGATATGACTTGCATGATTTGCAGGTGAATGGATAGGATTTCTCCCATGAAAACCATCGGATTAGGATTTTCGGATAAGGCGGTCACTGAGGTGGAGGCCAGGCGGATTTGTCAGGAGGCGTTTGCCTCCTGGAAGGTGCGCGGCCGCAAAGTACTGGTTGTTATTCCGGATGCCACGCGGTCCTGTCCGCTGGGCATGATGTTCCGGCTGGTCCAGGAGGCGGCCGGGGATGCGGCGCAATTGGATTTCATGGTCGCCCTGGGAACGCATCCGCCTATGCCGATGGATCAGATCTATGCCCGCGTGGAGATCACCGAGGAAGAGCACCGCTCGAAATATGCCCGCACCCGCTTTTTCAATCATGAGTGGAACAATCCGGAGGCGCTGTTCGAGGTCGGCCGCCTGTCCAAGGCCGATGTCCGGGAGTTAACGGGGGGCCTGTTTGAAATGGACGTGGGCGTCTCGATCAACCGGATGGTGCAGAATTACGACCTGCTGGTGATTCTGGGGCCGGTGTTCCCCCATGAAGTCGTCGGTTTCTCCGGCGGAAACAAATATTTGTTCCCCGGCATTGCGGGTGAGGAAATCCTGAATTTCTTCCACTGGCTGGGCGCGGTGATCACCAATCCGATGATCATTGGCAGCAAATGGACCCCGGTGCGCAAGGTCGTGGACCGGGCGGCGTCCCTGCTGAAGGTGGAACGCAAGGCGTTATGCATGGTGGTGAAGGGGCATGATCTGGCCGGGCTGTATGCCGGCACGCCTGAAGGCGCCTGGGAAGAGGCTTCCGATCTCTCCCGGAAGATCCACATTGAATTCAAGGATAAGCCGTTCCATACGGTGCTCTCCTGTGCGCCGAAGATGTATGACGACCTGTGGGTGGGCGCCAAGTGCATGTATAAACTGGAACCCGTCGTCGCGGATGGCGGGACCCTGATTATTTATGCCCCGCACATCACCGAGGTATCGGTCTCCCACGGCCGGTTGATTGAGGAGTTGGGTTATCATACCCGTGATTATTTCCTGAAACAGTGGGATAAGTTTAAAAATTACCCTTGGGGCGTGCTGGCCCATTCGACCCATGTGCGTGGGATTGGCACGTATGAAAATGGCGTGGAAAAAGGGCGTGTGAACGTGGTGCTGGCGACGGGGATCCCGGAAGCCATTTGCCGGAAGATCAATATGGGCTGGATGGATTACCGGACCATCAACCCTGCAGATTATGTCGGACGTGAGGATGAGGGAATTCTGTATGTGCCCAAAGCGGGCGAAATTCTGTACCGGCTGAAACATGCGCCGGCGGAACTGGGTGGCTTGGAAACAACTAAATGAGGTGTGTGTGAAAGTACCGATGACCGTGAATCTTAAGGGACAAGTCGCGCTGGTGACCGGCGGCGGCGGAGTGTTGTGCAGTACGATGGCCAAGGCATTGGCCCAATGTGGCGCTAAGGTGGCGGTGGCCGACCTCAAGCAGGAGAATGCGGACCGGGTTGCGGCCGAGATCAAGGCCGCCGGCGGCCAGGCCATCGGCGTGGCGTGCAATGTCCTCGACAAGGCCAGCCTGGAGCAGGCGAATGTTCTCGTCGAAAAAGAGCTGGGCGCGGTATCGATCCTGGTCAATGGCGCTGGCGGCAATCATCCCAAAGGCACGACCTCACGCGAGTACCTGATGCCTGAGGATCTGAACCAGGCGGTCGAGGGGATCACCACGTTTTATGATCTCGATCCCAAGGGCATCGAGTTTGTGTTCAATCTGAATTTCCTGGGCACGCTTCTGCCGACCCAGGTGTTCACCAAGTCCATGGCGAAAGCCGGGGCAGGGGTGGTCATCAACATTTCCTCGATGAATGCCTTTACCCCCCTGACGAAGATTCCGGCGTATAGCGGCGCGAAGGCGGCGGTGAGCAATTTCACGCAATGGCTGGCCGTTCATTTCTCGAAGGTCGGGGTCCGGGTCAACGCGATTGCCCCCGGCTTTTTCCTGACGGATCAGAACCGGGCGTTGCTGACCAAGCCGGATGGAAGTTTAACGGCGCGCGGGAACACGATCATTGCCCACACCCCCATGGGAAAATTCGGCTCGTCCGAAGATCTGGTCGGGGTCCTCTTGTGGCTGGTGAGTGCGGAAGCCGCGGGATTTGTGACAGGGACGGTGATTCCCGTGGATGGCGGGTTCAGCGCATTCAGTGGCGTATAAATAATTACTAAATGGAGAAATAATGATGCAAAAAGCAGATATCGGATTGATCGGGTTGGCGGTAATGGGCGAAAACCTGGTGCTCAATATGGAGAGCAAGGGTTTCACCGTGGCGTGTTATAACCGGACCACCAGCAAGGTGGATGAATTTATCGCCGGCCGCGGTAAGGGAAAGAATCTTCTCGGCGCCCACAGTATCCCCGAGTTGGTCAGCCAGCTCAAGAGTCCCCGGAAAATCATGTTGATGGTCAAGGCTGGCAAGCCGGTGGATGAGTTCATCGAGCAGTTGATTCCTCATCTGTCAGCGGGCGATATCATCATTGATGGCGGAAACAGCCATTTCCCGGACACCACGCGCCGGACGAAATATGTTGAAAGCAAGGGCTTGCTCTACATCGGCACCGGCGTCAGCGGCGGTGAAGAAGGCGCCCTGCTGGGCCCGTCCATCATGCCCGGCGGCTCGCCTGCGGCCTGGCCCCATGTGAAGCCCATTTTCCAGAAGATCTGCGCCATGACGGACAAAGGCGAACCCTGTTGCGACTGGGTGGGTCAGGACGGTGCCGGCCATTTTGTGAAGATGGTTCACAACGGGATTGAGTATGGTGATATGCAGATGATCTGCGAAACCTACCACATGATGAAAAATGGTCTGGGCATGACCAATGCCGAAATGCATCAGGTGTTTACCGAATGGAATCAGGGCGAACTGGATAGCTATCTGATCGAGATCACCCGTGACATCCTGGGCTACAAGAATGAACAGGGCCAGGAAGTGGTGGATCTGATCCTCGATGCAGCCGGCCAGAAGGGAACCGGTAAGTGGACCGTGATTGCGGCCCTGGATTCCGGAATGCCGCTGACCTTGATTGCCGAGGCCGTGTTTGCTCGCTGCATTTCAGCCATCAAGTCCGAGCGCGTTGCCGCCTCGAAGGTGCTGGTGGGCCCCAAGGCCGTGTTCAAGGGGAACAAGGCGGCCATGATCAAGGATCTGCGCAAGGCGTTGTATGCCTCGAAGATTGTGTCCTATGCCCAGGGCTATCAGGTAATGCGGGCGGCGGCCAAGGAAAATGGCTGGGATCTGAACTATGGCGGGATCGCCTTGATGTGGCGCGGTGGCTGTATCATCCGCTCCGCCTTCCTGGGCAAGATCAAGACGGCGTTCACCAAGAACCCGGGTCTCGATAATCTGCTGATGGATCCCTTCTTCCAGAAGGCGACGGCGCGGTCCCAGACTTCCTGGCGGAAAACGCTTTCCATGGCGATCAAGCTGGGAATCCCGATGCCTTCGATGAGTGCGGCCCTGAATTATTATGACGGGTACCGCTGTGAGCGGTTGCCGGCGAACCTGCTGCAGGCGCAGCGCGACTACTTCGGCGCCCATACGTATGAGCGCGTGGACAAGCCGCGCGGGGAAGCCTTCCATACCAATTGGACAGGATCCGGTGGCTCGACCGTGGCGACCACCTACGTGGTCTAAATCAGATTCAGGAGGGGGTCGACTACGAAACACGCGAAAGGGGGATTAATACTTTTTCGCGTTTTTAGCGTGTTTCGCGGTTAAATTTTTCTTCTTGGGGCTAATCGCGTGTAGTATTCTCCGTGTCTCCGGTTTTTGGGAGGCACGGAGTTTTTTTATGGAGCGGACCACTTATTTTATCAGGCGGTTGTTGCTGGTGATTCCCACGTTTCTGGGAATTACCCTCATGTGCTATGGCCTGGTTCAGGTGGTGCCCGGCGGGCCGGTGGAGCAGATCATCATGCAGATGAAAGGCATCAACGCCGGGGAAGGGAAGATGGCGGCGGGCGCCTCGGGGACCATTACGGCGGAACAGCGCAAGGCGCTGGAAAAGCATTTTGGCTTCGATAAGCCGTTTCTTACCCAATATTGGAAGTGGCTGGTCCACGACCGGCTGGGGATGCAGCAGGACTCCTTCAAGTATCCCAATAAGACCGCCTGGCAATTGATCCGGGAGCGGATGCCGGTGTCGCTGGTTTTCGGGCTGACCGGCGTGGTCCTGAGTTACTTGATCTGTATCCCGCTGGGAATCAGCAAGGCACTGAAGAATGGCAGCGCCTTTGACCTGGGGTCCAGTGTGATCGTGCTGACCGGCTATGCGATTCCCACCGTGGCTTTTGGAATGGTGCTGAAGATGCTGCTCTGCGGTACGGCGGAAAATCTATGGGATCTCTTTCCGCTCTCCGGGGTTCATTCGGAGTCCTATCAATCCCTCTCCTGGCTGGGGCAGGTGGGTGATGCGATCTGGCATATGGTGCTGCCGGTGCTCTGCTATGTCATCGGGGGATTTGCGGTGTTGACCCTGCTGATGAAAAATTCACTCCTGGATCAGATCGGTAAGGATTATCTGCGAACGGTCCTGGCCAAGGGCGGGTCAGCCCGGCGGGCGGTGTGGGGCCACGCTTTGCGCAATGCGTTGATTCCAATTGCGACTGGGATCGGCGGCATTCTGGGCGTCATGTTTGCCGGCTCCGTCATCATTGAACAGATTTTCGAGATACCCGGGATGGGCCGGCTGAGTCTGGAGGCGATTGTCGGACGTGACTATCCGGTGTTCATGGGCATCCTGGCCCTGACCTCCATTCTGGGACTTCTCGGTAACATTATTTCGGATTTTTGTTATACGTTGATTGATCCAAGGATAACTTTTTCCAAATAGGGGCTGCTATGACCATTATTGAACCGCATATTCACATGTATTCGCGGACGACCGATGATTACATCAACATGTACCTGGCCGGTATCAGGGCTTGTGTGGAGCCCTCCTTCTGGATGGGGCGCAATCGCCGGTATGCAGGAACGTTCTTCGATTACTTTGATCTGATTCTCGAGTTTGAAACGGTCCGGGCGCGGCGGTTTGGCATCGATCATTATGCCGCCGTGTCGCTCAATCCCAAAGAGGCCGAGGATATGGTTTTGGCCAAAGAGGTGATGGATGGCCTGGAGCCGTATCTCATGCATCCGCGTTGTGTGGCCATCGGGGAAATCGGGTTCAACGCCATCACGCCCAATGAGGAAGTCGCCTTTGTCCGTCAGCTTCATCTGGCGAATGAGCATCACATGCCGGTGATTGTGCATCTGCCGCATGTGGATAAACTGAGGGGAACCAAGCGGACCATTGAAATCATCAGGGCGGAACGGATCAATCCGGACTGGGTGGTGATTGATCACAACACCGAGGAGACAATCCTGCTGGCCCGCGAGAGCGGCTGCTATTGCGGGATGACGGTCTATCCCATTTCCAAACTCAATCCGGAGCGTGTCGCGGCGATTATCGGCGAGTATGGCAGCGAACGGATGATCGTGAACGGGTCCGCCGATTGGGGCGTCTCCGATCCCTTGAGTCTGGTCAAGGTGGTGGAGCGGCTCCGCCTGGATGGTTTTCCCGATGCGGATATCCGGCGGCTGACCTGTGACAATGCGATGGCCTTTTACAGTCAATCGCCCAACTGGAAGCCGGACTTCACGATCCAGCCGCTCGATCCGCGCGAATTCCAGAGATAAACTGAATGATTAAGAAGCTAAGGAGTCAATCACTATGAGTAACATTCATCCTCTCGCCGGGAAACCGGTTCCCCGCACCCTTCTTGCCAACATCCCCCGTCTTGTCTCCGCCTACTATTCAACCAAACCGGATGTCCGTATACCCGGGCAGGAGGTCAGCTTCGGGACGTCCGGGCACCGCGGTAATTCGTTGAAGGTGAGTTTCAACGAAGACCATATCCTGGCGATTGTTCAGGCCGTCTGTGATTTCCGTAAAGCCAAGGGGATCCAGGGGCCGCTCTTTTTAGGCATGGACACCCATGCGCTTTCCGAGCCTGCCCACATCACCGCCATCGAGGTGCTGGCGGCCAATGGGGTGACGGTCATGGTGCACAAGGGGCTCCAGTATACGCCTACGCCCGTGATCTCCCATGCGATCCTTACCCATAACCGGGCCGGGACCGGCGGGGTGGCCGATGGGCTGGTGATCACCCCGTCGCACAATCCACCCGACAATGGCGGGATCAAGTACAATCCCCCTGATGGCGGCCCGGCTGACACCACGATTACCGGGGTTATCGCCAAGGGGGCCAATGACTACCTGCTGAACGGGTTGAACGGCGTCAAGCGCATCTCCTATGAACGCGCGTTGAAGGCCGCTAGCACGGTGATGTACGACTATGTCACCCCGTATGTGCAGGATCTCGCGAATGTCGTGAACTTGGAGGCCGTTGCCGGGGCCAAACTGAAGTTGGGGGCTGACGGGCTAGGGGGGGCGGGCGCCGCCTATTGGGAGGTGATTGCCGACCTGTATAAATTGAACATCGAAACCTTCAACACGATTCCTGATTTCACCTTTGGATTCATGACCCTGGACTGGGATGGCAAGATCCGGATGGATTGTTCATCCCCTTACGCCATGGCCGGGTTGATTGCCTTGAAGGATCGGTTTGATATCGCCTTTGCCAATGACCCCGATTTCGACCGGCATGGGATTGTCACGCCGTCTGCCGGCCTGATGAACCCCAATCACTATCTGGCTGTGGCCATTGATTACCTCTATCGGAACCGACCGGGATGGCGGAGTGATGCCGCCGTGGGCAAGACCCTGGTGAGCAGTTCCATGATTGATCGGGTGGCGGCCGGGCTTGGACGAAAGCTCTGTGAGGTGCCGGTCGGGTTTAAGTGGTTTGTCTCAGGGCTGGTCGACGGCTCGTTCGGATTCGGTGGTGAAGAGAGTGCGGGTGCCTCCTTCCTCCGCCATGACGGCTCCGTCTGGACGACCGACAAGGATGGCATCATCCTGGCCCTGCTGGCCGCCGAGATCACGGCCGTTACGGGGCGCGATCCTGGGCTCCATTATCAGGATCTGACAAAGAAATACGGGGCACCTGCCTATGAACGGATTGATGCGCCGGCCAATGCCGTCGAGAAAGCGGCCTTGTTGAAATTGACCCCGGCCGCCGTCACAGCGAAAACGCTCGCGGGCGAAGCGATCACAGGTGTCTTCACTACCGCCCCCGGAAATGGTGCTCCCATTGGCGGGCTCAAGGTCACCACGGCCAGTGGCTGGTTCGCCTCCCGCCCGTCCGGCACGGAGGACGTGTGCAAACTGTACGCCGAGAGTTTCAAAGGCCTCGAGCATCTCCATCAGATCCAGCACGACGCCCGGATTCTTTGTGCCGATGCCTGCCGTGAAGGTTGAATTTACTGAACCGCCCCCTCAGCCGTCATCGAGCCCGCGCCACCACTGCCGACACCGGAAACCCCGCGCGCATACGTACGTGGGCCTTTTCAGTTCTTGATAAAACTCATCTCCCTGTTGCAAATCACCCATTACCCATTACCAATAACTTCGCTTTCTTTCCGCTTTCCCCTCCGGTTCATCTTCGGTACATTGCTCCGAATGTCACTTTCAAATACACCCGCTAATCGCCCGAAAGCCATGGCTAAGCGCATCGGAATTGCCAAGGAAAAATTTGTAGTGTTAGATGATTTTAATGCGGCGAATCCGGAAATCGAGCGGATGTTTTCCGCCGGGGGGCTAATGCCACCCCGCGGAACAAGATCTAATAAATAATTGGAGTTGTCTCATGAAACGATTTTTCCGAACCCCAAGTATCGTCATGGCGGAAATATTGATATTCGCGGCAATGATGGCCGTCATCTGGTTGGACGAGTTCATGGATATACCCTATCGCCTGTTTGGGGCGCCGCCGACTCCATATCGATTGGCGGAGTACATTATTGAAACGGCTTCGTGCGCGGTGGTTGGGGTTGTGATCATCATAGGCACTGTCATGATATTACGGCGCATAGACCGGTTGGAGAAGTACCTGCGAGTATGTGCATGGTGCAGAAAAGTGTGGGTGGGCGACCGTTGGGTTCCCTTTGAAGAATACTTGTTACAAGAGCATATGCTTAAGGCCAGCCACGCGATGTGTCCTGAATGCTTTCATAAAATTGAAGCCAACTCACCGGATGAGAAAAGCGCCCAAAAGGCTGCTTATTAGCCTGCAGCCGCCGGGACGTCGGCCGCCACCTGTGCTTCGCTCTATTGCGGAATCGGTTGTTGTCAATAAATGGCATTTCTTTCTTTCCGGTGGGTTGTTAGCATCGGGCCCGTAATACCGGATGGATCACCGCGAAGGGTGGTGGACTGAATCCGGGATGCAGAGGAGGCTGAGCATGCGTCTTTTTTCTAAACTGGCTAGACTGAGTGTGGTGGTGTGCGCGTTGGCGCTGCTTGCCGGATGCGGCGAAAGGCCGAAAATCGCCTATTATCTCATCTATCCTGCGGCGGGCGAGCCCAAGGTGACGGATGCGGATGAGACGCGCCTCAAGGAGGTGCTGGATCGGGTGGCCACCACCTACCAAATGTCCAAAACCAAGCCGAGCGATCTGGATATCATCCGCTATTATCAGCCGACCCCGAGTTTGACCATCGCCTTTTATGCCAAGCGGACCAGCGGCAGAATCGCGGTGCATTTGATGCCGTTAACCCGCGGTCTGGACAGCCGGGAATATTACCAGCAGTTCCATCGCGCTTTGGTTGACGCGTTGTCCCAGAATTTCCCCGGCCGGGTGGCCTCCATGAAGGAGCCGTGAGGGAAGCCAGTGGGCAGTGGGCAGTAGGCAGTGAGCAGCCTCCGTCGCCAAGGCTATGGAGGCCAGGGTGGGCAGGGGGTGCTGATTTTTTCTTTGACTTTCCTCGCGGTTGTTTCTATACATAGAAACATTATGTATCCCAATGAAAAAGATTATGCCGGACTGGCGCGGGCCTATGACATCGTGCCGGTGTACAAGGAAGTCCTCGCTGACACGGAGACTCCGGTCTCCGTGCTGCAGCGTTTCATGAACCGGGAGAACGTCTTTCTCCTGGAAAGTATGGAGGGCGGCGAAAAATGGGGACGGTATTCCTTTGTCGGGATTGATCCGCGTCCGTTCCTGGAAGTGGACCACCGGCAACCGGGAAAAGGGCTGGAGGAGATCCGGCGGATCTTCAAGGGGGTCCGGGTGGCGGCGGTTCCGGGGCTTCCCCGCTTTATCGGGGGGGCCGTGGGATTCATCGGCTACGAGGCGATGGGGGAGTTTGAACGCATGCCCGCGCCCAAGGAAGGCCGGCCGGGAATGCGGCTGCGCAGCCGGTTCGTTCAGGCGGACCGGATGATTGTATTCGATAATATCCGCCACACGATCAAGATCGTTGTCTGCACCCGACCGTCCGAATCTCCTACGCCGGAGGCGGCCTATCGGCGTGCCGTTTCGGAAATTGAAGGGATTGAACATACCCTGAACCAGCCGATGGCACGGCCGGTGAGCCGGCGGAGTGCGGGCGAAGTGGCCTTTGAATCGAACCTGACGCAGGATCAGTTTTGCGGGATGGTCAAGCGGGCAAAGGAGTATATCACGGCCGGCGACATCATTCAGGTCGTCCTAAGCCAGCGGTTCTGCGCCACGGTCGACCTGCCGCCCCTGGATCTGTATCGCGCTCTGCGGCTGTTGAATCCTTCGCCCTATACGTTTTTCCTGAAACTGGGAAGCCAGACCCTGGTGGGGTCATCTCCTGAAGTCATGGTACGCCTGACCGGCAGTCGCGTGGAGTTGCGACCCATTGCCGGAACGCGTCCCCGCGGGAAGGACGATGCCGAGGATCGGGCCCTGGCGGATGAATTGCTCTCGGACGAGAAAGAACGGGCGGAACATGTCATGCTGGTGGATCTCGGGCGTAATGATATCGGCCGGCTTTCGGAGATGGGCAGCGTGCAGGTGACGGATTATATGGTCATCGAGCGTTACAGCCATGTGATGCATCTGGTGTCGCACGTCCAGGGAGTATTGCGGAAGGAATTCGACGCCTACGATGTGATTCGAGCCACGTTCCCGGCGGGGACCCTGTCCGGTGCCCCGAAGATCCGCGCCATGGAGATCATCCATGAGTTGGAGCCCGGGCCGCGCGGGGCGTATGGTGGGGCCGTGGGGTATGTGGGGTATGATGGCAATATGGACCTGGCGATCACCATCCGGACCTTGGAGCTGGAGGGAGGGACCGTCGCGATTCAGTCGGGTGCCGGCATTGTCCATGATTCTGACCCGGTGAAGGAATATCAGGAAACCTGCCACAAGGCGCGGGGCATGCAGAAGGCCGTGCAACTGGCGGCCCGGGCGCTTGAGCTGGAGGGAGAGGTGGTATGATTATATTAATCGATAATTACGATTCCTTTACCTACAACCTGGTCCAGATGATGGCGGCCATTGGTGCGGATATCCGGGTGTTCCGGAACGATGCCATCACGGTGGATGCCGTGGAAGCGCTGAAGCCGGAGGCCGTGGTCGTCTCGCCCGGACCCTGTACGCCCAAAGAGGCCGGAATTTCCGTGGAGTTGATCAAGCGGATGAGTGGACGGATCCCGGTCCTGGGGGTCTGCCTGGGCCACCAGTCGCTGGGGGTCGCCTTCGGGGCGACCGTTTCCAATGCCAAGCGCATTATGCACGGCAAGGTATCGCAAGTGCGTCACGATGGACAGGGTCTGTTCAAAGGGATGAGCAACCCCTTTCAGGCGGGGCGGTACCACTCGCTGGCGGTTCTGAAAGAGACGCTGCCGCCTGAACTGATTGCCAATGCCTTCAGTGAGGACGATGAGATCATGGGGATGCAGCATGTGACGCACCCGACCTACGGGGTCCAGTTCCATCCTGAGTCCGTTTTGACGCCGACCGGGAAACGGTTGTTGCGGAATTTTCTGGATATTGTGGCCGAAAAGAAAGCCGTGTCGTGAAAGAGGTCCTGCAGAAGTTGATCGCAGGCCAGAACCTGAGCACCCCGGAAACGGTGGCGGCCTTTGACCGGATCATGGATGGGGACGCGACCCCGGCCCAATTGGGAGCCTTTCTCACTGCTTTGCGGATCAAGGGCGAAACCATTGAGGAATTGACGGGGGCCTGCGCCTCCATGCGACGGCATGCGGTCTTTATTGATCCCCGCGGCAAGACGGTGGTGGATACCTGCGGGACGGGCGGAGACGCTTTGGGCACCTTCAATATTTCAACCACCGCCGCCTTTGTGGTCGCCGGGGCCGGGGTGCCCGTGGCCAAGCACGGGAACCGCTCCATCACCAGCAAATGCGGTTCGGCGGATGTGTTGGCGGAGTTGGGCGTGAATCTGGAGGTATCGCCCGATGTCATGGAGGAATGTATCCATGAGGTGGGGATCGGATTCCTGTTTGCGCCGAAACTGCATCCAGCCATGAAGCATGCCATGGGTCCGCGCAGGGAGCTGGGCTTCAGGACGATTTTCAACCTGTTGGGGCCGCTGGCCAATCCAGCGGGTGCTCGTTGTCAGGTGCTGGGGGTGTTCGCGCCGCAATTGACCGAGATGTTTGCCGAAGTCCTAAAACATCTCGGAAGTCAGCGTGTGTTTGTGGTGCATGGGCAGGATGGGATGGATGAAATCACGGTGACCGGTACGACCCGGATCAGTGAGCTACGCGATGGGGCTGTCCGGACCTATAATTTCGACCCCCTGACGGTGATGGAGGACTATGCCGATCTTTCAACCCTGGCCGGCGGGGATCCTAAACAGAATGCGGTGATCACGAGTGCGATTCTGAAGGGTGAGAAGGGCCCCCGGCGGGATATTGTCTGCCTGAATGCCGCGGCCGGGCTGATCGCCGGCGGGAAAGCTCGGGACTTCGCAGAGGGCTTCCGCTTGGCTCAGAAGACGATTGACAGCGGGGCGGCCTGGCATGTGCTTGAAGGGTTGATCCGCAAGACGCAGGGTTCATAATCCCCATCCCTAATACCCAATCACCCATAACCTGTAGCATCGGCCTGTGAGGGAAGTGGGGGAATGGGGGTCGCTCCATGAGGTGGGCCCCTCGGCGCCTGCAAATGGGGAGGGGGTCATGTTGGTCCAGATATCAGTCGTGTTGAGCGGAATTTCACGGGCCTCGACGCCATACAGGCGGTTTGACCAGCCTTGAAAGGTCAGTACCGCTACGCCGTTTGACCACTGCAAGGCATCAACACGAAACACCGAGGCGGCATTGGTGGGATCGGTACGGGCCACCCATTCCTGGTAGTTGCTGAGACCATCGTTGTCGTTATCGTTGGTGGCAGATAATCCATGGATCTGGCCGGTATACCGTTGTTCCCACCAGTCAGGAAGTCCGTCGGCGTCGCTGTCGAAGTCGGGTATGACGCTGGCCATCCAGGCATAGTGAGCCGAGACCTGTGATGAGTAGAATCCGCTGGCGACATGATTGGTAACCGCTGTCCACTGAGCCCCGTCTTCGACGTAGAGCCCGTACTCATCATAGAGACTGGCGTCGAACTTTCCGTCACTGATGTTGGTGGTGTTGAACGAGCCATCCACGGAGTAATGGATGCCGGCTAATTGCCAGACGCCATTTTCCTGAATGAAGGCGGCGCCGCCGGAGTCACCGCTTGACAGGTGGCATTCATTGGAACCGGCCCCATGAGTGAAGGTGGCGTATAAATAGGGAGCGTCGCCGGCAAGCCGGATGGCGTCGACCTGATTCACTCCCCACCGCATGACGCTGTCGACTGGGCCCCAGTGCCACCCATTGGTCACCCCCTCGGTGATGATCTCACTGCCGCGTTGGGTGCCCCGCCCAATCACCATCAGGGCCCTCCCAACTTCATTTGACCCGGTATAGCAGGGGGCATAACGGGGAAGCCGGTCTGCGACCTGCCAGAGACGGAGGTCAACGTCCGGATTGGGATCTACGAACGAAGCGATCGGGTAGTAGTTGGACCCTTCAAAAACAAACGGGGTGTTAGTGTCGCCATTAATGTGCTTGGCGGTCAGGAAGAAATGCGGGTCGACCGCGGTGCCCAGAAAGCCGCCGAACTGCCCCTCGAACTGCCAGCCGCTTCCCTCCAGCGGGCCGGCAGGTGCATTGGTGTTGTAACCGGGATCGCCCGTGGCATCGAACAGAACCGCCTTGGCCATCAGCGGGAATCCCCATACCAGTACCGCCAGCGATAGGCGCGCCCACATGATTTATCCGTATTTCTTCCGCATATGCGACGGGGCGATTTTCAAGGCAATCCGGTATTTCGCGACAGTGCGGCGCGCGATCTGGATACCCCGCTCATTCAGGATTTCAAGGAGTTCCTGGTCGGACAGGGGGTGTTCCGGGTCTTCCGAGGCGACGAGTGAGGCCAGGCTGTCCTTGACCGTCTTATTGGAGACGACGCCGCCGGCATCGGTTTTGAGGCCGGGCGTAAAGAAATACTTCATCTCGAAAATCCCCTGCGGGGTCTGGATATGTTTGCCCGCCACGGCGCGGCTGACCGTGGTCTCGTGCAGACCGACCACCGTGGCCACCTCGGACATGGTCAGGGGTTTGAGATGGGCGATGCCCTGATCAAAAAAGTCCTGCTGCACCTTCACGATTTCGGTCGCGATCTTGAAGATCGTCTGCTGGCGCTGGTGGATGCTTTTGATGAGAAACGCGCTGGACCGGACGCGGTCCTGGATGTAGTCCCGCACCTCGGCGCCCGTGCCTTCGTTATTCATCAGTGAACGGTAATGCTTGCTGATCCGCAACCGGGGGAGGTCATCGTCATTCATCAGGACGACATAAACGCCTTCCACCTTTTGAACCACCACTTCCGGCGTGACGTAGGGGGAAGACTCAGAGCCATAGGCGCGGCCGGGCTTGGGTTCCAGGGTGGCAATGAAATTGGCGGCTGCCTGAATCTCTTCGATCGGGAGCTTCAGCGCCTTGGCAATCTCCTGCAATTTATGCGAGGCGAGCCGTTCCAGATGGCCGGAGACGATTCGTCCGGCCGTGCTTTCCGCCTTGCCTAGACGTTCCAACTGGAACAGCAGGCATTCACGCAGGTCGCGGGAGCCGACGCCCAGCGGGTCAAAGTCCTGGATGATGGCGAGGATATCCTGCATGTGGCCTAAATCGGCGTTACACGTGGCGGCCAGTTCCTCAATGGATGAGGCGAGATAGCCATCATCACTGATACTGCCGATAATGAGTTCCCCCAGGGCCCGGTCGGTCTCGCCGAATTCGGCCAGGGCCAGCTGATGGAGCAGGTGCTCCTGAAGCGACTGGGTCTGGGTGATGGACTCGTAGAGGTAATCGCGCTTTTCCTCGCTGTGGGCGGAATAGGAATTCCGTTCCCGCTCCTGGAAAAAGTAATCTTTCCACTCATCGTCCAGCCGCGTCAGGATTTCGAACTCTTTCCGGAAATCCATGGACTTATGGTCTTCCAGCTCCGTATTGATTTTCTCCACTTCGATTTGGGGGGCATCGGCGGGCAATTCCTCGAGCGTGGGGTTACTGTTCAGCTCGGCCTGGATCATGGCACGTAGCTCAAGTACGGGCGCCTGGAGCATCTCAAGGGATTGGCGCAATTGGGGCGCCAGCACCATATGCAGGCGCATTTCCTGACTTAAATGTAAACCTTGTTCCGCCATTTTATGCTCTCTGTGTCAGGCGCGAATATACCCTCCATTCGCTCCCTTCTCAAGGAGAATGTCAGTTACGTGTGGGGCAAAAACCTCTTGGATGAAGAAGGGCGCGGGAGTAAACTGCCACCCAGAAAGGGAGGTGTATGAAAAAGCTTCTGCATGTGATCGCGAGTCCACGTGGCGAGACGTCCAGAACCCTTCAGGTCGCCACCGCTTTTCTCCGGCAGTTCCGGGAGATCCATCCCGACTGGCTGGTCGACGAGATCAACTTGTTCCACGAACCGCTTCCGCCCCTTACTGCCCGTCAGGTGGATGGAAAATATGTGCTTCTGGGCGGCCGGGAGCTCTATGGGGAGTTGCGTGAAACATGGGAAGAGATCGAGCACCAGATCGAGCGGTTCAAGGCGGCTGAAGCTTACCTGATCAGTACTCCCATGTGGAATTTCGGTGTGCCATACATCTTGAAGCAATACATCGACATCCTGATCCAGCCCCGGTACTTATTCCGTTATGTGAAGGGCCGCCCGGAGGGACTTCTCACGGGACGGCGTATGGTGGTGATCTCCTCCCGCGGCGGGGAGTATACCTCGCCCGCCGATCTCCTGTTTGATCATGTGGAACCCCATCTGAGGGCCGTTTTCGGATTTGTGGGAATCACAGACGTTCGGTTCGTTAAAGTCGAGCCGCTGGATGGGGTTTCCGCAAAGGCCGTCGAAGACACCATTGAGGCCGCCCGGGGCAAGGCACGTGAGGCGGCAGAATGGATTAGCAGGTAAGGAGGCGCCATGGCACGCGATATCCCCGTAGCAAATGGACAGATTCTGGTGGCGTACGATCAGGAGGGGCTGGTTCGTGATCTCTATTACCCCCACATCGGGCAGGAGAATCACGTGAACGGGGCTTGCTTCCGGGTCGGTCTTTGGGAGGATGGGGTTTTTGAATGGTTGCCCGCTGGCTGGGAGCGTCGTCTTGACTACCTGCCTGATACGCTGGTTACCGAACTGACCTGGTCGAGTACCGCCCGCGGGCTCAGCCTCACCTTCAATGATCTGGTGGATTTTCATGATCCTCTTTTCCTCCGGCGGATCACCCTCATTAATTCCGGGGCCACCGTCCGCCATCTAAGGCTTTTTCTGGGATTTGATTTCAGCATCGCGGGCAACGACATCGGCGATACGGCGGCCCTTCGTCCGGAGCTTGAAGGCCTGCTTCATTATAAAAATGACCGCTATTTCATGGTGAACGCCCTGCTATGCGGGCGGCATGGCTTTGATCAGGTCGCCACCGGCAACAAGCGGCGGAATGAGTTTGAGGGGACCTGGAAAGATGCGGAAGATGGTGAGTTGAGCGGCAATGCCATTGCCCAGGGCTCCGTGGATTCAGTGGTCGCGCTGCATCTGACGGTGGAGCCAGGGGCGACAGAGACGGCGTGGGTGTGGATTGCGATGGGGACCGACTTGAGTGAGGTCCGTGACCTGAACCGGATGGTGCTTAAGCGTGGCCCCGTCCGGCTGTTCCGGAGAACTCACGACTACTGGCGTTTGTGGGTGCGCAAAGAGCCGGACGATGGGGTGGGGTTACCTGAAGCCGTCATGCGCCTGTATCGCCGGAGTCTCCTGATTATCCGGACCCAGACCGACCGGAACGGGGCGATTCTGGCGGCGAATGATTCCGATAACGTCCAATATAATCGGGATACCTACAGCTATGTATGGCCCCGTGACGGGGCCATAGTGGCCCATGCGATGGATCGGGCCGGTTATCCCGAGACCAGCAGGGCCTTTTTTCAGTTTTGCGCCTCGGTGGTCGAACCTGAGGGGTATTTCCTGCATAAGTACACCCCGTCCGGCATGCCCGCCAGCAGCTGGCATCCCTGGGTCAAAAACAGCCGCGGGCAACTGCCGATCCAGGAGGATGAGACTGCCTTGGTGATCTGGGCACTTTGGGAGCATTATCGCCGCTGCCGGGATATTGAATTCATCACCCCGTTGTACCGGCCATTGATCAAGAACGGGGCCAATTTCCTGATGAACTACCGCGACGTATCCACGGGACTGCCGCTGGCCAGTTATGACCTGTGGGAGGAGCGACAGTCGGTGCAGACGTTCACGGTGTCGGCCGTATATGGTGGGTTGATGGCGGCGGCGCAGTTTGTGGCGTCCTTCGGTGAACATGAGCTGGCCCGGGATTATAAGAAGGGCGCCGAACTCATGCGTGAGGCGGCCTTGCGCCATCTGGTTCTGCCGGAATCCCGCTGTTTTGCCCGTGGCATGGTGTTCCCGCCGGGTGGGCCTCCTGAAATGGACCGGATTATGGACGCCAGTATTTGCGGGATATTTGCGTACGGCATGCTTCCGGCAGACGATCCTGTTGTCGCCAGCACCCTCAATTCCCTCCATCAGAAATTGTGGTGCGGAACACCGGTGGGAGGATTGGCGCGCTATGAGCATGATCCTTACTACCGGACTCAACCTCATTTTCCAGGGAATCCATGGTTTGTCACCACCCTCTGGTACGCCCAGTACCTTATTGCCCGGGCAAAGGGTACGGCTGATCTGGCGCCGGCGTTGAGCTTGCTTGAATGGACGGCGGCCCATGCGCTACCCAGCGGGGTTCTTGCGGAACAGCTTGATCCCCGGACGGGGACCCCGCTGTCGGTCTCACCCCTGACCTGGAGCCACGCGGCCTATGTTACGGCCGTGTGTGACTATCGGGACAAGGTCCGCCAGCTGGCAAAATGAACATTTCCGGGAAACCCCTGGATGAGGGGGCATGGCGTTTGAATTCCGAGTCGTTCCGGCCTCTGAATCACCTTGTGATGAGCGGCTGAAAATAGTAAGGATAACCCCCCTATGAGTTCGGAACTGAAAAACCGGTATGACGATATTGTGAGGCGGATGCAGGCGGCTTGCGGCAGGGCAGGGCGGGATCCGGCTTCGGTGCAATTGATGGCGGTGTCGAAGACGCAGCACCCCGATGATATCGCGGCGGTGGCGGCGCTGGGGGTGGAGACGTTTGGTGAGAACCGGGTCCAGGAGGCTCACGGCAAGATTTCCTTGTGCCCCGGTCGCCTGCACTGGCATTTAATCGGTCATTTGCAATCGAATAAGGCGAGGGAGGCGGCCCGCCTGTTCGAGATGATCCATTCCGTGGATTCGGTTCGTATGCTGGAGACGCTCGACCGGGTGGCCGGGGAGGAGGGGCGTTCACTGCCGGTCTGTCTTGAGGTCAACGTGTCGGGGGAGCGCAGCAAATTCGGCATGGCGCCGGAGCACGTGGCTGGGGCTCTGGAGGCCGCCAACCGGTTGTTCCGGGTGAAGGTCGTCGGGCTGATGACCATTCCTCCCGCCGCCGAAGATCCGCAGGAAGCGCGTCCGTTTTTCCGGGCGCTGCGGGAGCTCAGGGACCGGATGCAGGGGGAGTCTGGCGTGATGATGCCCGAGCTTTCCATGGGGATGTCGCAGGATTTCGAAGTGGCGATTGAGGAAGGGGCGACCTGGATCCGGGTGGGCAGCCTGCTGTTCGGCCCCCGTAAACGAAAGGAAATCGATGAGTCCGGCAACGACTGATTGGGATGAGGTAGCCAAGCCCGCATCGCCGCATAACGACCGCCCTCCCCCGCGGGCGGCCGGATGCCTGATCGTGACCGGGTTGAGTGCGGCCATTGTGATTGCCCTGGCGGTCTTCGGGATCCAGACCAAAGTGGGAAGCGATCTGGTGGCCAACTCCCTGAAAAAACAGACCGGCCTGGATTTATCCGTGGGCGGGGCACAACTGGTCGCACCGTTGGATCTGGTTCTGACCGATGTGCAGACCAAGCCGAGTACCACGCCCCTTGGCAATTTCAAGGTCCGGGAAATCCAGATAGGGTGGCGCTGGGGTGGGGAGTGGCATCTGGTGCTTCGCGGTCTGCGTCTGGAATTAGTCAAGATTGCGGACGGTTGGGTACCCGCCCCGTTCGCCCGGCTGGCGGTGCTGGCGGATGTTCGCGATACGGTGGCCCTGTTGGCCGAGGACCCTAAGTTGGTGAGCCTGGATATTACGGACAGCGGGGTGGTGTGGAGCACTCCTGATGGGGAGCGGCTTTCGGCGGTCGACGGATTGAGCCTGAGCATGCGGCCGGTATCGTTGGGTGAGCGGCAGGTGAGGCTGTTTGAGGTGTCCGCGCGAAGTGTTTTCCGGACTGGCGGCGTCAAGGGGCGACTGTTGCGCCGGATGTGGGTGACGACGCAGGAAAGCCCTTATCTGGAGGTCGACTACCGCGGGGTGTGGGAAGGGGACGACTCCACGGTCAGGGATTGGTGGTCGATTCCCGCCGAGCCCGGCAAGCAAGGAAAAACAAAATGAATATCGCACGCGTAAAGCAGTTGGCAAAGAGGCTCGGACGGCAGCGGATACTGGTCGTCGGGGATTTGATGCTGGACAAATATATTCACGGTTCGGTGGATCGCATTTCCCCCGAGGCCCCGGTTCCGGTGGTGCGGGTGGGCCGGGAACGGCAGGTGCCGGGGGGCGCAGCCAATGTGGCCAGTAATATTTGCGCGTTCGGCGGACAGGCGGTCATTGCCGGGATTGTCGGGAATGACATGGCCGGGCATGAGCTGCTGGCGCTGATGAGCGGCCAGGGAATCTGCACCCATGCGGTGCGTGCCGTGGCCGGCCTGCAGACCACCGTGAAGATGCGCGTGCTGGCAGACCGCCAGCAGGTGGTCCGGGTGGACTGGGAGAGTGATCCCCAGCTGCCTGCGGATGATATTCACGCCTTCTGTGAGCTGATTGCCCTCGAAATGGAGACCTGCGACGGGGTGGTGATCGAAGATTACAGCAAGGGCATTGTGTGTCAGGAAGTGATGGACACGGTGTTGCGCGCGGCCAAAAAGAAGGGGATCCCGGTCGGGCTCGATCCCAAAGACAATTTGAATCTGACCATCAAGGGTATTACGCTGGCCACGCCGAACTATAAGGAGGCGCAGGTCTGCGCCGGTCTGCCCGCCAAGGCCCCGCCGCCCGGGAATCCCATGGATGATGTGGCATTGCGGAAAGCGGCCGAAGCCCTGATGAAGATCTGGGAGCCGGAGCAGCTGCTCGTGACGCTGGGTTCCAATGGAATGTACATGATGGCCCGGCACGGCGCTCCCCGCGTGATCCCCACCCGGGCACGGGAAGTGTATGACGTCAGCGGGGCAGGGGATACCGTCATCGCCACTTGCGTGATGGCCCTGGCGGCTGGCGCGACCTATGATGAAGCCGCGGTGCTTGGCAACAATGCCGCCGGCGTGGTGGTGGGGAAGCTGGGGACGGCCACCTGTTCGCCGGAAGAACTCATCGCCAGTGTGGAGGCCAATGAACTCTAAACGCGAACGAGTGGTGGGGGTGATTCCTGCGCGGTGGGCTTCTACGCGGTTGCCCGGCAAAGCACTGGCCCCGATTTGCGGGAAACCGCTGATCCAATGGGTGTTGGAGCGGGTTCGCCAGGCGGACCGGTTGGACGAGGTGTTGGTCGCGACCGATGACGAGCGGATCCGCTCGGTGGTGGCGTCACTGGGCGGGACGGCCGTGATGACGCGGGTGGATCACCCCTCAGGTACGGACCGGGTGGCCGAAGCGGTGGCCGGCCGGGACGCCGGGATTGTGATCAATATTCAGGGGGATGAGCCGCTCATTGATCCGGGATTGATCAATGGACTGGCGGAGGTTATGCTGAAAGCTCGGGACTGGGATATGGCCACGGCCGCCACGCCCATTCATTCGCCGGAGGAGTTGAACAAGCCCTCGGTGGTGAAAGTGGTATCTGGGGCAGAGGGTCAGGCTTTATATTTTTCGAGATCAGTGATTCCCTTTGTGCGGGATGCGGCGCCGGCCGGCTTGATCCATTGGCGGCATGTGGGGATTTATGCCTATCGGCGCGCCTTTCTGGATCGGTTGGTGGCGACGCCTCCCTGTGTATTGGAGTTGTCGGAAAAACTGGAGCAGCTGCGCGCGTTGCATCTGGGGGCGCGGATGAAGGTGGTCGAGACGCAGGAAATTGGCTTGGGGGTGGATACCCCTGAGGATGTGGCGCTGGCGGAAGCGGCTTTGAGGCGTGCGGGATTGACACTTAAATAGAATGAGAGCGGGAACCATGAGTAAAGCGGTGGATGTCGGGAATGTGAGCGTAGGGGCGAAACGCCCGTTGGTCTTGATTGCAGGTCCCTGTGTGATTGAGAGTCGCGAGGGGTGTCTGGAGATTGCCGGCAAACTGGTGCGCCTGGCCAAGACTCAGAAAATTTCACTGATCTTCAAGGCCTCATACGACAAGGCCAACCGGTCGTCCGTGCGCTCGTATCGTGGACCGGGAATTGAGCGTGGGCTTGAGATTCTGGCTGAGGTCAAGGCCCGGTATGGCGTCCCGGTATTGACAGACATCCATACGGCGGAAGAGGCGGCCCGGGCCGCCAAAGTGGTCGACATCATCCAGATTCCCGCCTTTCTCTGCCGCCAGACCGACCTGGTGGTGGCGGCCGGAAATACGGGTATTCCGGTCAATGTGAAGAAAGCCCAGTTCATGGCGCCCGGGGATATGCGCAACGTGATCCAGAAAATCGAGTCGACCGGGAACCGGAAGATTATCCTGACGGAACGCGGGGTCTCATTCGGTTATAATAATTTAGTAGCCGACATGCGGAGTCTTTTGGTAATGCGTGAGTTCGGCTATCCGGTCATATTTGACGCCACCCACAGCGTGCAGCGACCCGGGGGAGCCGGGGACCGGACGGGTGGAGATGGCTGCTGGGCGCCGGCGTTGGCGCGGGCTGCGGTGGCCACGGGATGTGACGGGGTGTTTATTGAAACCCATGTCAAGCCCGAGGAGGCACTGTCCGATAAAGATAATACAATCGCGTTTTCAGCCATGGGGCAACTCTGGCGGACGTTAAGGAAAATTGATGATGTCGTGCGTCTTGCGTAATCGGGTGACCGGACTTCTGCTGCTGGCGTGGCTCGCCTGCGGGACGGTGGCGTATTCCCAGCAGCTGGCCGGCATGGAAGACCGGGAGATCGATGACTTCCGCATCCCTGAATTCGATGCAAACGGAATGCTGAAATCCGAGATTTTCGGCAAAAAAGCCAAAATGCTTGCGGACAGCAAGATCCGGATTACCGGGTTGCAGATTATCATGTACAAGAAGCGGCTGGTGACGAGTACCACCAATGAGGTGGATGCCGTCCTGACCTCTGAGCACTGCACGGTGGATCAGAAGACCAAGGATGCCTTCTCCAATGCCGACATGAAAATTGTGAGGGATAATGTGGAGATTACAGGGAAGGGATTTCGATGGTCCGCCGAAAAGCAGCGGATTGAAATTCTGAATAACTTTCATATGGTGATGTCAGGACGTGTCAAGGTGTGGCCCCTGCTGAAGGAGAAAAAGTGACATGAAGAAGGTATGGATAACGATGGCGGCGGGTTGCCTGATTTTTTCGGGGGCAATTCTGGCCCGTGCTCAGGAGCGTGAGTCTTCGGCTGCAGCAGGGATGACGATGGGTAGTGGCGCGAGTGAAACCCATATTTCGGCCAAACGGGCGGACTATGATATTTCACGCAATGTGCTGGTGTTGGATGGGTCGGTTGTGGTGAGTGATCCCCGGGTGACGATCAAGGCGGATCAGATTACCATGTTGATGACGACCAACCGGGAACCGGAAATGGTGACCGCCGTCGGTTCGGTTGACATTGAGCAGGATTTGAGTCCGGCGGCCGTGTCCAGCAAGAAGGCGACTCCCGTCAAGGGGTTCCGCCGGGCCACTTGTGGCCGTGCGGTGTATAGTGTCCGCTCGGGCATCACGGTGTTGACCGATAAGCCGGTGATTACCCAGGAGGGTATGACCTTGCGCGGCTCGCGTATCATTTACAGCCGTGATGAGGACAAGGTTCATATTGACAATTCATCAGGCTCCTTTATGCCCGGTGAAGGGAAAAGCGATCTCGGCGACATGATGAAGTCCAAGAGTGCGGCTAAGCCCCAGAAATGAGGATGTTGTGGATCCGTTAATCAGAACCGAGGAACTGGTCAAGGCCTATCGCGGAAAAACCGTGGTACATGGCGTCAGTGTGAACGTCAATGCGGGCGAGATTGTCGGGCTGCTGGGGCCGAACGGGGCGGGAAAAACCACCACGTTTTATATGATTGTGGGCCTGATTCGCCCAACCCGGGGTAAAATCTTTTTCAAGGGAAAAGATGTCTCCGCCAAGCCCATGTTTCAGCGGGCGCGCATGGGCATGGGGTACCTGGCCCAGGAACCCTCTATTTTTCGCAAATTGACCGTTGCTGATAATATTATGGCCATTCTGGAAACCCGGAATCTCAGCTCCCGGCAGCGGAAGCAACGGATGGGGGAACTCATGGAGGACCTGGGGATCTCCGGCCTGGCCAACCAGATGGCGTTCACGTTGAGTGGGGGGGAGCGGAGACGTCTGGAAATCGCCCGGGCGTTGGTCACGGATCCGGCGATGATTCTGCTGGATGAGCCCTTCAGCGGCGTTGATCCCCTGGCGGTTTATGATGTCCAGGAGATTATTAAAAGTCTACGCAAGCGGGGGCTGGGCATTCTGATTACGGATCATAGTGTGAGGGAAACACTGGCGATTGTGGATCGGGCCTACCTGATTTGCGAAGGCCGGGTATTAAGAGAGGGACCTCGTGAATTTCTGATTAACGATGATGTTAGTCGGGAGTTGTATTTGGGGCCGCGATTCAGTATGTAAGTACCGGGAGGACAAAATTATGACAATCGAAATAACAGGCAGAAATGTGGATGTGAGTAACAGCATGCGGGATTACGCCGGCAAGCGTCTTGACAAGCTGGTGGCTGAATTCCCGCGGATTGATAAAATCCATATGATTCTGGATATCCAGAAATTCACCCATCTCGCCGAGGTGATTGTCCATGCGGCGCGTCATATTCAACTGGAAGGGACGGCCACCTCCGAGAATATGTATGCCTCGATTGACGAAGCCGTAGATAAAGTGGAGGCCCAGCTGCGGAAGACGTTGGACAAGCGTCATGAGCACAAGGGGAATAGCAAGCTCCGTGACCTTGAGCCAGTTGTGGAAGTGGAATGAGTATGAGCGATGCGGCGGTGGAGAAGTCTTTCGCGACGGTCGAGGATTTTTTAAAGGCGGCGAAAGACCGTCTGGATCTTGACCTGGTGGCAGGCGCGTCCGGTTTGAACCGGCGGATTGAAGAATCCGCCATCAACCGGCCAGGTCTGGCATTAACGGGTTTCTTCCAGTATTTTGCTCCCCGCCGTATTCAAACGCTCGGGCACGCTGAAATGGCGTATCTGGCCTCCCTGAGCGAGGGGGATCGTCGTGAGCGGTTGAAGCAGGTGTTCATGCGCCACATTCCCTGTATTGTGGTCACCCGGCGCCATCGGATCCTGCCGGAACTCATCGAATTGTCCGAGGAGTACAAGACGTGCCTCCTGCGTACGCCTGCGATCACCAAGAATTTTATCAATGGCGCCACCGTCATCATGGGGAATCTGCTGGCGCCCCACATGGTGCTGCAAGGCACGATGGTGGAGATCCTGGGCGTGGGGGTGCTGCTTGTGGGGAAACCCGGCGTGGGAAAAAGCGAAACGGCGTTGGCGCTGATCAAGAAGGGTCATTGCCTGGTGTCGGATGATGTGACGTCGCTCCGGGTCGATAGTTCCAATGATGTGATCGGTTCGCCCGTCGGGGTGATCCGCTATCATATGGAGATTCGGGGTCTGGGCATCATCCATGTGCCCAGTCTTTTCGGGGTAGCTTCGGTCCGCAACGAAAAACAACTGGACCTGGTGATTAATTTGTGTAGTCCGGAAATGATTTCCGCAGAGGACCGGAGCGGCCAGATCACCCAGAAGCGCACCATTCTGGGGGTGGATATCCCCAGCATTGAAATTCCGGTTGCCCCCGGGCGGGATGTCGCCAACATCGTGGAAGTGGCGGCCTTGGATCAGATGCTGAAACGGCTGGGTCACGATGCCGCCAAGGAATTGGACGATAAATTGATATCCGTGTTGGCGAAGGATGACAAACACGATGAGTAACGCGGGCCAAAAACGCGAAGCGTCCGAACGGATTCTGGTTCGTGAACTGAAGATCCAGAATAAGCTCGGGCTTCATGCACGGCCGGCGGCTCTTTTTGTAAAGGCCGCGAACCGCTTCATGGCCGATGTCACCGTTGAGAAGGGCTGCAACAAGGTGTCCGGTAAAAGCATCATGGGCCTCATGACCCTTGAGGCTGGCTTCGGGACCGTCTTGCGGATCATTGCTGACGGAGTCGACGCCGAGGCCGCCCTTGATGAAATCCAGTCGCTGATGGACAGCAAGTTCTTCGAGGGATAACCACCATGACGAATGTGCAGGGGCCCAGTGGGCTGGCAGACATCATCCTGCATGGCGTGGGGGTCTCCCCAGGTGTGGTCATCGGTCCCGTCTACAAGGTCAGTCCCGAAGAAACTGAATTCTCCGAACGAACCCTCAAGCCCGAAGAGATTGCCGCTGAACTGGCGCGGTTCAAAGCGGCCGTCGTGGTGACCCGGCGTCAGATTACCGTCATCCAGAATAATGTTAAACGTGCCATCGGCCATCAGGATGCCACCATTTTTGACGTTCATAAATTGATTTTGGACGATGCCGCGTTTTTTGATGAAACGATCCGGCTGATTGAATCCGATCATCTGAATGCCGAATCTGCGGTGCGCGCCGTGACGAGCCGGTATGTGGAAGCGCTTTCGGCCGTGGAAGACGAATACCTCCGGGAACGTGTTTCTGACTTCAAGGATGTGGCCCGCCGGGTGTTGCGCAATCTCACGGGTGAAAAATCCCATGCGCTGGATGGCCTGAAAGAAAAAAGCGTCGTGGTCTCCCCCGATCTTTCTCCTTCTGAAACGGCCACGCTGCGACGGAGCCTGGTGCTGGGGTTTGCGACCGACATGGGGAGCCGGACCTCGCATTCCGCCATTATGGCCCGGGCGATGGGAATACCGGCGGTGGTCGGGTTGGGCGATGTGACCCACAAGCTTTCCCCGGGTGACTGGATCCTGATGGATGGCACCGAAGGGGTCGTGATTCTGCGGCCTTCTGAGGCCACCCTTAAGAAATATAATAAGCTGGCGCAGCAACGCAAGATGATCGAAGCCCGGCTGACGCAGCTGTGTGATCTGCCGGCCGAGACGCTGGATCATCATCGCGTGATCCTCTCGGCCAATATCGAGTTTCTGGAGGAAGCCAGGGAAATCCGGAAATATGGTGCCCACGGCGTGGGCCTGTTGCGTTCGGAGTACCTGTATATCGCCCACGACGAGCTACCGACCGAGGCGGAGCAGTTGGCCGCGTATAAAGGGGTGACCTCATTACTGGCGCCGGAGCCGGTGATTATCCGGACCGTTGACCTTGGCGGGGATAAGTTCGCCTCCTCGGTCAGGATGCCGCCCGAGATGAATCCCTTTCTTGGTTTCCGGGCAATCCGGTTCTGCCTGGCCCAGCCGGAAATGTTTAAAACCCAGTTGCGGGCCATTTTGCGGGCGAGCGCTTTCGGAAAGGTCAGGATCATGTACCCCATGATCAGTAACGTCGGGGAGGTCATCCGGGCCAATGCGATTCTGGAGGAGTGCAAGGCGGAGTTGCGGCAGGAAAATATCGCCTTTGATGCCCTGATTGAAGTGGGTGTCATGATCGAGATCCCTTCGGCCGCGCTGACGGCAGACATTATCGCCAAGCACGTCTCGTTTTTCAGTATCGGGACCAATGACCTGGCGCAATACACCCTGGCCGTGGACCGCGTGAACGACCGGGTGGCCCATCTCTATGAGCCCACGCATCCGGCGGTGCTACGGCTGATTCGGCACACCGTGGAAGCGGGGCATGCCCGGGGGATCTGGGTGGGGGTCTGCGGCCAGATGGGGGGCGACCCGCTGATGACGCTGCTGCTGATGGGGTTGGGGATCGATGAGTTGAGCATGGTGCCCGCCTCTGTACCGGCCGTCAAGGAGCTCATTCGCAGTGTCACCCGCGCCCAGGCCATCGAACTGGCGCAGACGGCCCTTTCCTGCGAGACCGCGGCGGAAGTCCTCAAGCATTGCCGTGCGTTGATTGCGAAAGTCTCTCCTGAAATACTTGAATTAGTGAAGTGATTCAGGTAACAATAAGCATTTCGTGGCTGGAAAAGGCCGGAGCAATACTAAACCAAGGGGAATAATATGAGCGATCGTTACTTGTTTACATCAGAGTCAGTTTCCGAAGGCCATCCTGATAAAGTTGCCGACGGCATTTCCGACGCTATTCTGGATGCCAATCTCAAGCAGGATCCCAAGGCCCGTGTCGCTTGCGAGACGCTGGTGAGTACCGGTCTTGTGGTGGTTGCGGGTGAAATCACTACCAAGGCGATTGTCAATTTTGCCGACATTGCCCGCGAAAAGATCCGGAAGATCGGCTATACGGATCCTGATCTCGGGTTTTCTGCGGACAGCTGTGCGGTCATGGTTTCGATCGATCGCCAATCTCCGGACATTTCCCAGGGGGTGACTTCGGGGCAGGGACTTTTCAAGGAGCAGGGGGCCGGCGACCAGGGGATGATGTTCGGGTATGCCTGTGATGAGACCCGTGAACTGATGCCCATGCCGATCATGTTCGCCCATCGCCTGACCAAGGCGCTGGCGAAAGCGCGTCGCGACGGAACCCTTCCCTTCCTCCGTCCGGATGGGAAATCCCAGGTGACGGTGGTGTACGAAAACGGCCGCCCGGTCAGTGTGGATACCGTGGTGGTGTCCTCCCAGCACAGCCCGGATGTGTCCTACAAGGCGCTCAAGGAGGGGATCATCGAGGAGATTGTCCGTAAACAAATCCCCGAGAAACTTCTCAAAAAAACAAAGTTCCTGATCAATCCCACCGGGCGTTTTGTCATTGGGGGCCCACACGGGGACAGCGGGTTGACGGGACGTAAGATTATTGTCGACACTTACGGGGGCATGGGCCGCCACGGGGGCGGTGCGTTCTCCGGCAAGGATCCGTCCAAAGTCGACCGCAGCGCGGCGTATATGGCCCGCTATGTGGCCAAGAATGTCGTGGCGGCGAAACTGGCGCAGCGTTGCGAACTCCAGTTGGCTTATGCCATCGGGTATCCCGATCCTGTCTCGGTTCACATTGATACCTTCGGCACCGGTACGGTCAGTGATGCGGCGATTGTCAAGGCCGTCAAGGCCGTGTTTGGCCTGAAGCCGGCCGAGATCATCCGGACGCTGGATCTGCTTCGTCCGATTTATGAGGCGACCTCTTCCTACGGGCACTTCGGGCGTACGGAGAACCTGAAGTCGTTTACCTGGGAGCGTGTGGACAAGGTTGAGGCGTTGTTGGCCGCAATTTAACAGGAAGGGCTGAGTTTTATGGCGACGATGGACATTCAGGAAATCATGAGGTTGTTACCCCACCGGTATCCTTTCCTGCTGGTGGATAAAATCATTGAGTGCGATGAGCAGAAGCGCATCGTGGGAATCAAAAACGTGACCATGAATGAGCCCTATTTCCAGGGCCATTTTCCCGGCGTGCCGGTGATGCCAGGGGTCTTGCAGATTGAGGCCATGGCGCAGACGGGTGGGATCCTGATCAACCGGATGGCCAAGGCGGGCGACCGGGTTCCGTTCTTTATGTCCATTGACAAAGCCAAGTTCCGGCGTGTGGTGAAGCCCGGTGACCAGTTGCGCATTGAGATTGATATCATCACGCATAAGACCAAGATCGCCCGGTTCGCTGGACGGATTCTGGTTGACGGGGAACTCGCCTCGGAAGCCGAATTGATGTGTATGCTGGCGGATCAGAAGGTGCCGGCATGACCAAGATTCATCCTTCAGCCATCGTGCATGAAGGGGCTTTGCTCGGGGTGGACGTTGAGATTGGCCCGTATAGCATCATCGGCCCGAATGTGAAACTCGGGGACCGGACCAAGGTGATGCCACAGGTCTTTCTTGATGGACATACCAGCATGGGCGCTGAATGCATTGTCTTTCCATTTGCCAGTATCGGCAGTCAGACCCAGGACCTGAAGTACAAGGTCGGGAACAAGACCTACGTCGAGATCGGGGATCGGACGACGGTTCGTGAGTATGTGACCATCAATTCCGGCACGATGGATGGTGAAGTCACCAAGGTCGGTTCCGGCTCCCTCATTATGGCGTATTGCCATGTGGCGCATGGGTGCAAGGTCGGCAATCGCGTGATCATGGCGAATAACGCCTCGCTGTCGGGCGACGTTTTGGTGGAGGATGATGTCGTGATTGGCGGCATGTCCGGGATCCACCAATTCACCCGCATTGGCACCTGTGCGATGATTGGCGGTCTGGCGAAAATCACCCAGGATGTTCCTCCCTACATGCTCGTGGACGGCAATCCGTCCGGAGTGCATGGCATCAATTCAGTGAAGTTACAGCGACTGAACGTTTCGGTCGAGACCGTGGCGCTCGTCAAGAAAGCTTTCAAGCTTCTCTATCGGGAGGGGTTGTCCACCCGGCAGGCGATGGAGCGGATTCATGCTGAATTGCCGAAGGTTCCTGAGATTGAGCATCTGATCAAGTTTATTGAGACCTCGGAGCGGGGCATCCTTAAGTGACCGTCTGTCCCGGGGCAGGGAGGACTATGCACCGATCACTGCCAATGATTTGCCTGGGACTCTCCCTGACACTGTCAGGGAGTTTCCTTCCTGCTGCCGAGGAACGCCCGGTAGCCATCACCACTCCGCAGTCGTCGGTTAATTTCTCCTTCAGTCAGGTGGATATCCGCTCCTTTGTGAAGATCATCGGGGAGCTGACCGGGCGCCGGTTCATTGTGGATGAGGCCGTGAAGGGCCAGATCACCGTGGTGGCACCCCGCGTGCCCGTGGCTGAGGCCTATCCCTTGTTTACGCGCATCCTGGAATCGGTTGGCTGTGCGGTCATTGAGGAACCCAATTTGAACCGCATTGTGGTGATGCCGACCCGGACCCTTGTCTCAGCTCCGGTGATCGGGGAGGATGGCCGCATCGAGGGGAACGGGGTCATTACCCGTGTGATTCGCCTCAAGCATACGAATGTGGCGGATCTGAGGAAGATTCTTGATACCCTGACGGGGCGGGAAAAGGGCGCTACGGCGGCCATTCTGGAGTCCTCGAATCACATTATCCTGACCGATACGGCGAATAACGTGCGGCGTTTTGAACAAATCATTGCCGAGATTGACAAGGCGGGTGTTGGAACGACGAGTGAGGTGGTGTTCCTCAAGAATGCGGATGCGGCGGAATTTGTCCGGCAATACAATCAAGCCATTGGGCCGCGCCCGATGATCCGGGATGGCGTGGCTGCCCCGCGCGGGAATGAACTGGTCATGGTCTCCACGCCGCAGTCCAATAGTCTGATCCTGATCGGGCCGGCTTCTGAAATTGCCGAGGTTAAAAAACTGCTGGCGCTCGTGGATGTGGAGACTGCGACGGGGCGCGGTAATTTGCATGCCATCTTTCTGAAATATATCAGTGCCGATGAGGCGGCCAAAAGCCTGAATGCCTTGCTGGAGCGGTCGATGGGCAAAGACCCGCCCAAAGCCGGTGAACGGAAAAAACTGTCGGTCGAGGCCAGTACGGCAAATAACGCCTTGTTGGTGGATGCGTCCCCGATGGATTTCGAGTTGTTGAAGTCACTCGTGTCCGAGTTGGATCAGCTCCAGGATCAGGTCCTGATTGAAGTCGTGATTGCCGAGGTCAGCGCCGATGATTCGCTGGATGTGGGCGTTGAATTGACAGCGCTGAACGCGCCGTCCAAGGTGGGGGATTCCGTGATTCAGGGGAGTACCCGGTTGAGTGACAATTCGAAGAGTATTAACGACGTGGTCCAGAATGGGATCTTTCCCAAGGGCATCATGATGGGGGTGGTGCGCGGGACCCGCTTGGACAGTAGCGGCAACATGGTATCCAGCTTCCCGGGGATGATTAACATCAATGCCTTGCAGTCCAATGGGAAGGTCAAAATCCTCTCGAGTGTCCCGCTGGTGGCGCAGAATAACAAGGAGGCCAGCGTCAGTGTGGTGAATAACATCCCGATTCTCAAGTCTACCATCCAGGGCGGCTCCGGAACGTCACGTGATGTCATTCAGAATATTGACCGGTTGGATGTCGGCATCAAACTCAAGCTGACGCCGCGGATCAATCCCTCCAATGAGGTCTGCATGACCTTGAATCCCAGTATAGAGGCCATCATTGATTCGGGGCCATCAGATACTCAGTTTGCCCCGACGATTGCCAGGCGCGAAGTGTCAACGACGGTGACCGTTCCGGATGGCCGCACGATTGTCATCAGCGGCCTGATCCGGGAAGACCGGTCGAATGTCATCCGTAAAATTCCGGTGTTGGGGTCCATTCCGCTTATCGGGTTTTTGTTCCGCCGCACGGTGGAAGCCAAACAACGGACAAATCTGATCATCTTTGTGACGCCGCATGTGATGTCAACGGAAGTGACAGCCAAAGCGGCCACTGACCGCTGGAGTCAGAAAACCGGTTTGAATATCACCAATTCGGAAGCGTCGGCCATTAGTCCGCAATGAGCGATTCTAGAGACAACATCGAGGCGTTGAGGGCACGGGCCCTTGAATTCGGTCTCGTTTTCATTTCCGAGATTGGTGACGAGTCGCTTGACCCCGTCCTCGTGCGAGGCATTCCTGTGGAATGGGCGCGTACGCATGGGTTGCTCCCGGTGCGTCTGGATGGCGAATTGTGCCTGCTGGTCACGGATCCCGCCGAGGTGGGGAAGCATCAGGATATTGCCCTGTTGGTAGGGAATGAATTACGACCCGTCGTCGCGCCCGCCGAAGTGATCCTCAAGGCCATCGAGCGGTGTTACGTCAGTCGAAAGGAATCGACTGAAGACTTTTTGCGCGACATGGACCAGCCGGTGGATGGCGGGGAAAAGGCGGGGGAGGCGCGTTCGGATGATCTCCTGAAAACGGCGGAAGAAGCCCCTGTCACCCAATTGGTCAACGTGATCCTGCTGGAAGCAGTCAAGGCCCGTGCTTCGGACATCCATTTTGAACCGTTCCATTCGCGTCTGCGGGTCCGGTACCGGGTGGATGGCGTGCTCTATGAGCAGGCCAGCCCTCCCAAGCACCTGGAGCGGACGTTGGTGTCCCGCATCAAGGTGATGGCTCATTTGGATATTTCAGAGAAACGGCTGCCTCAGGATGGCATGGCACGCGTGCGGGTAGGGGAACGTGAAATCGATATCCGCGTTTCCACGGTGCCGGTGGCCGAAGGCGAACGGGTCGTCTTGCGTTTATTGAACCGGGATTCTTCCGTCATGACACTGGGTGATCTGGGAATGCCTGAAGGGATGATCCATTCGTTTGACGCCCTGCTTCATGAGGCGAACGGCTTGATCATTGTGTGTGGTCCCACGGGAAGCGGTAAAACGACCACCCTGTATGCCGCCATCCAGAAACTCGATACCCGGGGCCGCAATGTGATGACTATTGAGGATCCCATTGAATACCAATTGCAGGATATCGGGCAGATGCAGGTGAAACCCAAAATCGGACTGACCTTCGCCCGTAGTTTACGACATATCCTGCGGCAGGATCCCGATGTGGTGCTGGTCGGGGAAACCCGGGATAGCGAAACGGCCGAAATTGCCGTTCGGGCATCTTTGACCGGACATCTTGTGTTTACCACGTTGCACACCAATGATGCGGCCAGCGCCGTGATCCGCATGATGGATATGTCGGTAGAACCGTATTTGCTGGCCGCTGCCTTGCGCGGTGTATTGGCCCAACGGTTGGTACGGCAGTTATGTCCCCATTGCCGCAAGCCGGTCACGGTCTCGCCTCGCGAGCTGTCACTCCTGGGGGCGGCAGGCGAGCGGTTACAGGGAGCCACCCTCTATGCCCCGGCCGGATGTCCCCAATGTCTGGGTGGCTATCGGGGTCGAATCGGAATTTTTGAGATGCTGGTGATGAATAGCGAAATTGAAGCCCTGATCCGTAGCGGGGCCTCGGCCGCCCGCCAGATGCGCGATCTGCCCGGGTGTGAGACCCGGTTGACCATGCTCGATGATGGACTGGACAAGGTCCTGGCCGGCCGGACCAGTCTGGCCGAAATTTTGTATGCCCTGGGAATTTCAGGAGCGTAAATGCGCACCTTTGCTTATAAAGGCTTTGATAGTGCCGGCGCGGTGAGACGCGGCCTGATTGAGGCGCAGGACCTCAAGGAGGCGCGCGAAAAGCTGATGTCCCGCGGGGTTCTTCCCCAGCAGGTCTCCCCCTCCGAATCGGTGGCCGGCTCCCGGCTTTCTGCCCGGCGCGGTATTTCGTTCAAGGCCGAAAGCCGTGTGGCCTTCTATCGCGAGCTGGGGGTGCTACTGGGGGCCGGTCTCCCGTTGGTGGCCGCCATGGAAATCCTGATGGAGTCCCCGGAATTGGGTGTGTCGCCCTCGCTTCTGGCCGGTGTGCGCGATCGGATTCGCGAAGGGGCCTCCCTGGCGGGGGCTCTCATGACAATGGCGCCCTATATCAAGCCATACGAAAAAGCCATTCTCGAGGTGGGCGAAAAGTCGGGAAATTTAGAGGCCATGCTCGAGCGGTTGGCGTTATTCCTTGAAGAGCAGGAGCACTTGCGCGAAAAAATTGTCTCGGCGATGATTTACCCGGCCATCATCCTGGCCTTTGCCATTATCGTCGCCGTGGTGTTACTGGGGTTTGTTGTGCCGGCCGCCGCTTCGGTGATCTCTGAGCAGTCCGACAAGCTACAACTCCCCCTGTTGACCCGGTTCATGATGGCGCTCGGACGGGGACTGCTGTTCGGTTTGCCGGTCGCCCTGCTGGCCGGCTTGTTTGGCCGGTCCTATCTGATGCAGCGCATGGCCACGGAGCCTGCGTTGCGTTACCGGTTGGATCAATGGCTATTTCAAGTACCCTTGGTGGGCCGAGGCTACACCATTGCGGTCAATCTCCGGTGCGCCAGAACATTATCCATTCTGCTCCAGGGCGGGGTGGGGTTGGTGGATGCCATGGCGTTGGCAGGCCGTTCGACCGGCAGTGTCTGGGTGGCGCATTTGATGGAGGCGGAAGCGGAATCCATCCGGCATGGAAGCAGTCTGGCTGACGCCATGCGGCGTATCCCGCCGCTGGCCCGCTCCCTGCCAGCCTGGATTCAAGCAGGTGAGGCCAGTGGTGCCCTGGAGCGGTTGTTGGATACGGCCGGCAATGCCTATCAGCATCAATGGAATCGCTATGTCAGCCGGACCTTGAGCTGGCTGGAGCCCATATTGATCCTCGCTATCGGTATTTTTGTCCTGCTGGTCACCTTGTCGGTTCTTCTCCCGATTATCTCCCTGAATCAGACATTGGGGTGAGGGTGAAGGAGTCAGAATGAAGGTTGATAAAAAAGTGGGGGTGAAGGGGCGAAAGCCCTGGTTTCTCTACCTGATTGAATGTGTGGACCGGAGTATTTACACCGGCATTGCAGTGGATGTGGACGCCCGTTATGAGGCACACCAGAAGGGGACGGGGGCCCGTTATACCCGTTCCCACCCTCCCCGGAAACTCCTGGCGGTGGTTGAATTTGCCAGCCGCTCGGTGGCCTCCCAGGCGGAGTATCAGATCAAACAGCTGACGCCCCGTGAGAAACGGGCGTTTGCGCGGACTGCCAAGACGGGGGTGTGAGGCGTTTCCCCGTAATTTCACATCCGCGGGCGGCGGGGCAGATCGCCTCCAAATCCCTATACTTCCAGTGCATGGGGAAGTCGCGGCATTGGCGGGGCTTATCCGCTTGAATGTGGCAGGCGGGTGGGGTGCCTTCCAGAAAAATACAGGCGCCGTCCGGCTGATCCTTCAGGGATAACCCGCGCCGGTCATCCCTGAGCCGGGTGAATTGAGCGGTGAAGATGGCAATATCCAATCCCAATCCCGCGGCAATGGTCTCCGCCTCACCGTCGTCAAGGCGCACTTCTCCCTCATGCCGACAGCAATTGCCACAGCGGAGACATTGAAAAAGGTCAGTCATATCAGATTTTCACGCGAAGCCGCGAAGGCACGAAAGGAAATGTTTTTGTTTTTTGCGCTCTTCGCGCCTCCGCGTGAGATCCCCAGCCTCACCCGACTTCAATCACACTGGGATCATAATTGGCCGGGGCCTCGAATCCGAGCAGGTTGAGACAGGTGGCGGCCAGACTGCTGATGCCGAGCCCCTGATGGGTGCTGAGTTTCAGTTTTCCGCAGTGGGTCGGGTCATACACGATCACCGGGACCGGATTCAGTGAGTGGGCGGTCTTGACTTTGATCTTGCCGTTCTCCGTTTTCGTTTTGCCTGATTTCTTGTCATGCTCATACATGTCATCGGCATTTCCATGGTCCGCTGAAATTACCAGGATTCCGCCCGCCGCCTGAATGGCGGGGAGCATGCGGCCAATGCACAAATCCACTGTTTCCACGGCGATCTGGGTGGCCTGATAGACCCCGGTGTGGCCGACCATGTCACCATTGGGGAAGTTCAGGCGGATGAAGCGGTGCGTGTTTCCCGCAATGGCCTTCAGGACGGCATCCGTGATCTCCGCCGCCTTCATCCAGGGACGTTGTTCAAAGGGGAGGATATCGGACGTGATTTCGTAATAATCTTCCAGGGTGGCATCAAACTTCCCGGAGCGGTTGCCATTGAAGAAATAGGTGACATGTCCATATTTCTGCGTTTCGCTGATGGCCATTTGCTTAATGCCGGCCTTGGCCAGATATTCGCCCATGGTCTCGGCAATGGCCGGGGGTTCAACCAGATAGTGTTTCGGGAGCTTCAAATCCCCGTCATATTGCATCATGCCGGCGAACAGCACCTTCGGACGCGGGGTCCGATCGAACTCGGTCACGCCGTCATCTTCGAATGCCCGGGTGATTTCGATGGACCGGTCACCGCGGAAGTTGAAGAAGATCACACTGTGGTGGTCGGTAATCGTGCCGATCGGGTGCCCCTTGTCCGCGATGACGAAGGCCGGGAGATCCTGATCAATGACGCCCGGGGTCGCTTGGCGCAGGGATTCGATGGCGGTGCGTGCCGAGGGGAACTGGGCCCCCAGACCGCGCACATGGGTATCCCAGCCGCGCTTAACCATATCCCAGTTGGCGTTATACCGATCCATCGTGATGTTCATCCGTCCGCCACCGGAAGCAATCCGGTAGTCCACGGTCCCCTCCGCATTGAGACCTGCCAGGAATTGTTCAAAGGGGTCGACATAATCCAGGGCGGACGTCTCGCCGACATCCCGGCCATCCAACAGGATATGAATCCGGGCGCACTTCACGCCTTCGGCCTTGGCCCGGGTGAGCATGGCCTTGAGATGATCCACATGGCTATGGACATTGCCATCGGAAAACAGGCCGATAAAATGGAGCGGAGTGTTGTATTTGAGGCAATTGGCAATCTGGGCTTTCCAGACTTCGCCGCGGAACATGGCGCCGGAGCTGATGGCGTCGCTGACCAAGCTGGCCCCCTGGGCAAACACGCGGCCACAACCGATGGCATTATGGCCCACTTCGCTGTTTCCCATATCCTCATCACTGGGAAGGCCGACGGCAATGCCGTGCGCTTTGAGCTGGCTGGAGAGGGCATTCGCCTTCAGCCAGTCGAGATTCGGGGTCAGGGCGGAACGGACGGCATCGCCCTCTTCGTATTTTCCGATGCCCACGCCATCCATGATCACCAGAACCACCGGGCCTTTGGGTCCCGGGAAAGCTAATTTCTTCAATGCCTGCATAATTATATTCCTCCGTTAAAAATGGCTTTAACTATACCTGATTGGAGAGGGACGGTAAAGAGGGTTGTCTTCCGGGTCATCGGGAATTGATCGTTCCTTCTTATTTTCCGGTGCCGCTGCGGAGTGGGCCCAGGGCGGGAAGTGGCTTCCGGTGTTCCCGTTTCGGAATGCCGTAGAGCATGGCGATCCGGCGATTGGCATCCGGGAGCAGCGCCTTATCCATCACGAGATCCAGGCCTAGTGTTTTCAGGCGGATGCGGGTGAGGCCGCCATCCTGATCGCGAATCGCAAAGACCTCCCGCATGTTTGATACAGGTTTACCGTTGAGTTGCGTGACCCATTCATCCCGAATTTCCTGATATCCCACGTTGATAGGGTCCGGCAGGACCCCGGTGAGGATGATCACCCGCTCGCCGGGTTTGGCGGGGGCTTGGGCGCGCGTCAGGTAGAGGTCAACCAGGCGTGGATTGGAGCGGACCATCCACTGGGCCCCGTTGGCGAGCAGATAATCAGCGGATAATTCGCGGAAGATAAAGCCTCCCTCCACCAGGTATTCCGCCTGGTTCCCCTCAATGTTCAGTGGTACCAGGGAGCGGGAATCGCTGTAGGCATCCAGTTTGAGAGGCACGTCTTCGCTTTTCTGATTGCGCCAGCGGGTAATGGTGATGACATCACCGGGATGGCGCCGGCCTGAAATCTGGTGGATTAGAACCAGTCGCCCGAAGTCCGGATCAGTATAATATCCTTGGGAATCAATGGCATACCCGTCCCACTTCAAAATGACATCGCCAGACTGCAGGACCGCAGAGGCGCCGCTGCCGGGGATGGTTCGCAGAACCAAGATGCCCTGGTCATCATCGGCCAGGCCGTAAAATTTCCGGTTGGCGGGAGCGATCAGGGGTGCCCAGGTCATTCCGGCCACCGCAATGCCGCGGTAGGGCGCGGCATTGATATCCTCGATAAAGCGTTTGAGGATAGCCGTCGGCAGGACCAGACTCGTTTGCGTGGCATCATCATATTCCATAATTAGGCCTGCCAGTTTTCCCTCATGGAAGGCGGGTGAGCCAACCCGTTCCAATTTGAGATCTGTCAGGGCCTGAAAGGCCAGGATGCTGAGAGGGGCATTGGGGAGGGAGGATACCTTGATGCCGGTGATCCGGCCATCACCGCTTTGCAACTGACCGGCCTCGTCAAATTGGATAATCTGGACTTTGGCCCCCGTCCCGACCGGCGCACCCCATTGTGCGGCGGTATATCCACCGGTATCGGCCTCCAGCAGGGCCGCATTGATCCGGGGATCCGCCTCGATCACCCGTGCCGTTGTTTTGGTGGCGCCACCGGGGTGCTGAATTTCAATGAGCATGGCATTCCGGACGAGATCCTCCGTGGTGATCAAGCGGCCGTTCTCCATGACGATTCCGTACCCGGCGCGTGATTCCGGCCGCCCTTTTTTCCAGGGGAAGTGGGAGTCGAACTTCTGGGCGGTCACAAGCACTTCGGCCACGCAGCCGGACAGGATATTGGTGTCAGCGAGGGTTGCCTGACTGATCAGGGCGCCCAGACTGGTCGCGGCCAGCAGCATCACCGTCGCGAATCGGGCAGAACGTGTGGAGCAGTTCATTATTTGGCCTCCTGGGCTGGGAGAATACGGGAGAGGGAGGGGATGCTATAATGGGTCAGTATCTCAGAGTCAGCTTTGGCGGCCTGCCCTGCATCCATGATCAGGGGGTCATCCTGGCCTTCAAAGCGGAAGACATGGAAGCCTTGAACCGGTTTTTTCAGGGCTTCAGGCAGGTCACCGATCGAACGGATCAGCTGGCCATTGACGGAGGCCAGAATCTGGTTGAAGTGACTGGTGCAATAGGTGTTGACGGGGTGGGGCAGGCGTCCGGTGAGCAGGACGAACTGACTGCGATCCTTGATCAGGTTGTCGAGTTTGGCGTAGCGGGCGGTGTAAAGCAGGTGCTGGGCCGGCGGGGTATTGAGTTCGGTGCCCAGTGTGGCCAGATAGCCACGGCTGAGGGGGGAGAAAATCAGGCCCCCGGCAATAAAGTACTCCGGCTTCTGGTCATAGGTTTGGCGGAAGATGAACGGGTCCGGCTTGCGCCTCAAGGGGACCACGATCGCGAGCGTTTGATCCTCGCGCCAGATGGTGAAATTGATGCTCTCGGTGCATTGCTTGCGCTCCACGAACTCCGTGTATTCCACCGTGTTGTTATCCAGACGGACGGAACCATCATTGGCAATGGGGTGGCCGTCAATGGCCAGCAGTACATCGCGGGGCTTAAGCAGTCCCGCCGCCGCCCCATAAGGGTCCACATTGGCGACGACCACCCCGCTGCTCCCGTTAGGGAGCCCGAGGTTCACGCGTAAGGCCGGGTTTTCGGTGCGGAGATGGTCCACGCCCAGTTCCGGGTAACCATCGTAGGTCCCGTCGTCAATATCCTTGAGGAAGTGCTCGATGACCGGGAGCGGGATGGTATAGCCGATGTTTTGCGAGGCCTCGATGCCCTGGAACGCGATCCCGATGACTTTGTTGTCGAAGAGCACCGGTCCGCCGCTATTGCCGGGATTGATCGCCGCATCCACCTGCATCACCAGGTGGGAGTCGATGGAACTGTGCGCATAGAGGTTGTAGTCAATGCGGGAAACCACGCCTTTGGTGAGAGACAGGCGGCCGCCCCCCATGGGGTAGCCCAGCACGATCACGGCGTCATTCAGGCTGGGGAGGGTGGTGCCGAACGTCAGGGGTTTGGTTCCTTCGAAGAACGCTTCATCATTGACTTCCAGTACGGCAATGTCGCAGTCGTGGGCAATGAACCGGACGTGCGCCGGAAATTTACGGGTGTCGCCTTCGCGCTGGACTTCAATGAAGCGGGCATCAGAGACGACGTGGGCGTTGGTCATCAGGCGCTTTCCCTTGATAATGAAGCCCGAGCCATTGCCGCTCATCGGCGGGCTGGACTGCCAGGGCTGGCGGAAATCCTCCTGCTGCACAGTGACGTAGATCTTGGCGACGGACTGGCGCTGACGGTCAATCCCTGCCAGGCTGGTCAAAGGGAGCCCCAGCATGATGCTCAGCACCAGGGCCCGGATCGTGTGATGAATCAAAGGTGTTCTAAAACTCATGGTGTTTCCTGAATCCTGTCTCCTGACTCCGGTGGCCGGACTTCAGGTTTTCCGTTTGCAATCCAGTCCGTTAATCAGGGCTTTTAATTCGTCGTGGATGTGGCCATTGGTGGCCATATAGACGAGGCGATGGGGGGAGGGGTTGTCCAGAATTTCAACGCGCCCGCCTGCGAGTTCAACGATCAGGCCGGCCGCGGCCACATCCCAGGTGTAGATGCCCGCTTCAAAATAGCCATCCGCCTGGCCGGCGGCCACGCGGCACATATCCAATGCGGCGGCCCCGATGACGCGTGTTTTTTGAACCGCGTCTGAAATGGCCTGAAAACGCGACAAGCGCTGAGGGAGTTCCGTGGACTTCTGATCCAGGCCGGTCAGCACCATGGAGTCCCGGAGTGCCTTGGTCCCGGCGACGGCGAGGGGAAGACCGTTGCAGCAGGCGGTCCCGCCACGGGCGGCCGTGAACAGCTCATGGGTGGCGGGGGAATAGACGGCCGCCGCCACGGTCTGGCCCTGATAGGTTACGGCCACCGAACAGCACCACCAGGGCAGGCCGTGTGAAAAATTCACCGTTCCGTCGATCGGGTCAATGATCCAGGTATAGGGAGACTGGTGGGGGTCATCCGCCGGTTGTCCTTTATCGGCGCTTTCTTCCGCCAGGATGGCATGCTGCGGGAAATGTTTGCGGACGAGGCTCCAGATGATGTTCTGACATTCCAGGTCGAGCTGTAGCTTCACGTCATGGGCCGCCACCATCATTGTGTCCATCCTGCGATGCCGGTTGGCGTTGGCATGATCGCCTGCGGTCCGTACAGCCAGAACAACGATTTCAAGGAGTCGGGCCGGGTCGATTTCGTGCGGAGTATTCATAATCTGAACGGCTTACTTGACCGGAATGATGATGCGCTTGGAATTGGGCTGCATGTCCTTGCTCTGTTCGTATTCAGCAAACTTCATGGAAACGGTGCGGGAAATTCCGGACTCCTGCATGGTGACCCCGTAAATCACACTGGCCGCCGCAATGGTACGCCGGTTGTGCGTGATCACGATGAACTGCGACATCTTGAGGAAGTCGCCCAGCACGGTCACGAATCGGCCGATGTTGGATTCATCCAGCGCGGCATCCAGTTCGTCCAGCAGGCAGAACGGGCTCGGCTTGATCAGGTAAATAGAGAACAGCAGGGCCACGGCGGTCATGGTGCGCTCGCCACCCGACAGGAGGGATACGCTTTGGAGGCGCTTCCCGGGCGGGCGGGCGATGATGTCAATTCCGCTCTCCAGGACATCGTCCTCCGTGACCATGACCAGCTTGGCCGAACCGCCATTGAATAGACGTTCGTACATGACCTGGAAGTTCTCGTTGATTTTCGCGAAGGTGGTGGCGAACAGTTCGGAGGTGGTCAGATTGATCTTTTTGATCATTTCCATAAGCTGGTCCTTGGCGTTGATCAAATCCTGTTGCTGGCCAGTCAGGAAGGCATAGCGTTCCTCATGTTCCTGATACTCCTCGATGGCCACCAGATTGACGGGGCCCATCGCCTCGATTTTGGTGCGGACCTCCGCGATGACCTGCTCGTAAGCCGGTGTTTCCGTGACCGGTGGGGCGTCTTCTCCCTCCGGTCGGGGTTCGGGCGCACGCATCACATCTTCCAGGGTCAGCGTCCACTCCGAGGTGACGCGATCGATCAGGTTCTGCCGGCGCATCTTGTGCTCGGCGTTATTGACCTCCAGCTTGGAGCGTTGATCCCGGATTTTGTCCATGAGCTCCCGCTTGGCCATGAGTTCGGCTTCCAGAACGGAGAGTTCCTTGACCTTGTCGGTGCGCTGGCGCTTGATCAATTCCAGTTTCTCTGCCAGGGCGGAGGCGTTGGCCTGCAGGGTGGAGAGCTGGCTTTCCGCCTCGGCGGTCGCATGGGTGAGCTGTTCAATGGTCTTTTCGTACTGGACGAGCCCCTCGGAGCGCGACTTGATAACGGAATCCAGTTCGGCTAGCCGGTGTTGGATGGGCTCCAGCTGTGAGTCCATGTGCTCGGCTTTCTGGCGGGCTTCGGAGAACCGGAGGCGGGCTTCGGTGGCCGCCGCCTGCAAGGCACTGCGCTGGCCCTCGAGGTCCTGGAGCAAATGAGTGAGTTCCTCCAGACGCCGGAGCATGTCAGCCTGTTTGGCGCGGCCTTCCGCGATCTGGCCGCTGAGTCCCTGGCGCTCGGTGTCATTTCCGGACTGCTGGCGGAGTTTATCCAGTTCAAAGGCCATGACTTCCAGCTTTTGCTTCGATTGGCGGGCGTCATTGGAGACAATCTGGAATTCACCTTCCTTCAGGGCCACGGCACGACGTTGGGCGGTGAGCTGCTGGGTGGCTTCCTCAATATTGCGGTTCAGATCGGTCAGTTCGGCGGCCAGCGAGGCCACCGCGTGGCTGCGCCGGGCGAGGCCTTCATCAAGGCCTTCCAACCCCTGATGCAGGTCGGTTAATTGGTGGCGCCGGGTCAGGGGGTTGCTGGCGCGCGCATCGGTGGCCCAGTATTCGAACGCGCCATCTGCCCGGGCGACGACTCCGCCGAGGGTGACGACCGCGCTGCCTTCTGGAATTTCAGAGGGAATGGCTTCGGTTGAGTCCACTACAAAGATATTGGCGAGAAAGCGGGCCACCGCCGGTTTGGCGAACGGGGTACAGGTAATGACGTCAAATAACCGGCGCGCTCCCGGTGGGGCGGGAATCACGGCGGGAGTGGCGGCGGCGGCGTTGGCCGCCAGCAGGCGGATCGCCCCGGCCTTGCGCGTTTGCAATTCCTTGAGGATCGCTAGGGCATCCGGGGCATCGGCAATGACCACGGCATCCAGCCAGGCCCGCAGGACAGACTCCAGGGCCGTCCGGTATTCGGGTTCCGTTTGAATGTGGCTGGCCAGTGCACCCAGCACCGCCTTGGCGTTGACGCCGAGGGGATTGGTGGCGTCCATGACAAGGCGGGCGCCCTCGGGGAAATCCTTGGCCGACTGTTCGTCCGCCTCCAGAATCTCGATCTGGGCTTTCTTAACGGCCAATTGCCCCTGAATCTCGCTGCATTCCTTGCGTAAGGCCTCGATTTCCGTGGTTTTTTCGTGCCGGAGCGATTGAAGCGATTCGAGGCGGCCTTCCCGTGTTTCAAGTTCCTGCTGCAGGGAGCCAAGGTGCTCCGCGATCTGGCCGAGCTGGGATTCCGTTTCGGCGGCACCCCGTTCGATCTGGGCATGTTCCGCGGCCATGCGCTCGCGTTGGACAATGGTCGCCTGCTGCTTGGCTTCGAGCTGGGTCAACTGGTTCTGGAGTTGCGAGAGGGTATGGTCCAGTGCCATGGCGCTGGCGCGTAACGTCTGGATTTCCTTGCGGGCGGCTTCGACCTGAACTTCATGACTGGCCAGATCCGCGTTCTTCTTGTTCCATTCGATCTCGGAGTCGTTCCGTTCCTGAATGGTGGTCAGCAGGTTTTCCTTGAGAGCGGTCAGGGTCAGCCGTTGCTGTTCGGCCTGGGAGGCGGCGAGCACGCTGTCGCGCCGGTCGCGTTCCGCCAGGTTGCGGAGCTCCTCAATACGGTCACGATTGATCCGGATCAGGTCATTATTGTGTTCAAGCCGGGTCTGGGCCGTGGCGCGTTCCTCGGTGGTCTCGCCAATCAGCTGCTCGATTTCCATGATGGCGTCCCGCCACTCGGTGCCTCGTGCTTCGCCCTGCTGCAGGGTCTCGTGCAATTCCTGGATTTTCTGACCCAATTCGGTGATGGTGGTGTCGAGCATCTGAAGGTCGCCATCCATTTTCTCCAGTTTCCGTGCCGTCCAGTAGACATCGAACATCCGGAGCTGATCGCGCAGTTCCTTATAGCGGCGGGCTTTGCCGGCCTGGCGTTGAAGCGATCCGATCTGCCGCTTCACTTCGCGGACCACGTCATCCAGACGCAGCAGGTTGGCCTCGGTTTGTTCCAGTTTCCGCAGGGCTTCCTTTTTGTCCGCCTTGAAGCGGGTGATTCCGCTGGCTTCCTCGAAAATTTCACGGCGATCCTCGGGACGGGAGCTCAAGACCTGGTCGATGCGGCCCTGTTCCATCAACGAGTAGGAGGAGGTGCCGATCCCGGTATCCATGAACAACCGCTGGATGTCCTTGAGTCGGCAGGCGGTTTTATTCATGAAATACTGGCCTTCGCCTGAGCGGAAGACCCGGCGGGTGACCGTGACTTCATGGTAGTCGGTGCCGAGAGTTTGTTCGCAATCTGTAAAGGTGATGCTGACTTCGGCCATGCCCACGGGTTTGCGGGTATCGGTTCCGTTAAAAATGACATCTTCCATCTTGGATCCGCGGAGGGCCTTGGCGCTCGTCTCACCCAGTACCCAGCGCACGGCGTCCGACACATTGCTTTTGCCGCAGCCATTGGGACCGACAATCGCGGTCATACCCGGTTCAAAATTTAAGGTTGTGGGATTCGCGAAACTCTTGAACCCGACCATATGAATGGATTTCAAATACACGAGAATACTCCTGGCTGAGAGCCCGTTACTGGCTCCGGAAATGAGCGGCAGAAAGTACCATCAAGAGGGGTTGGATTCAATCAGATATTTTCCTCAATATTGACAATAAGGGGGAGGGCATGGTATCTATTCGACCGAATTAATTGGTTGGGATATTCAGGAGAGACTATGGCCGAAGAAGCAAAAGATGATATGATCCGCGTTGATGGAGTCGTGACCAAGGTTTTGCCCGCGACCATGTATCGGGTGAAATTGGAGAACGGGCACGAAATCCTCGCTCATATCTCCGGGAAAATGCGCAAGCATTTCATCCGTATCACTTCCGGCGACAAGGTTACCGTGGAAATTTCCCCCTACGACCTGACCAAAGGTCGCATTACCTACCGTCACAAGACCTGATGTGGGCCTCGATTGCCCCGGCTTCGGCCCGGGTAACGCAGGCGGTGACGATCTGGCGAGGCTCAAAGCCTGCGCCCGTGATTCTGGCTTGAACATATTGCCCCGTCCAGCCATGGCCGTTTCCTTCCTTGTCGACCCGTTCGATCAAGACGCTGACCTGCTTGCCGATAAAGCTTTCGGCGTAGAGCTGGCGCTTGGTCTCGCCGATGACGGTTAAGGCCTGCAGGCGCTCCTTCTTTTTGGCATCGGGGATCTGGTCCGTCATGGTATCGGCTCGGGTCCCTGAGCGCCGGCTATACGGGAAAATATGGAGATTACTGAACGGCAGGTCGCGCACCAGTTTAACGGTGTTGTCAAACGCGCCGTCATTTTCGCCCGGGAACCCCACAATGATATCCGTGCCCAGGCCCAGGTCGGGAATCCGGCTGACGGCGTAGTCAATGGTTTTGCGAAAGGCCGTCGCATCATACCGGCGCCCCATGGCGGCCAGGGTGCGATCGTCTCCGCTTTGGAGCGGGATGTGCAGGAAGTGACAGAGTTTGGAAGAGGCCGCCATGTGATCAATGATGGACGCTTCTGTGGTGGTGATTTCGACGGAACTGAGCCGGATTCGCTTGAGGGCGGGAAGCGCTTCGAGCGTGCGGATCAGGTCGACCAAGGGATGGGGCCCATCCTGATAGCGGCCCAGATTGGCGCCCGTCAGGATGATTTCGGTGAACCCGGCCTCGACGACGCGATGAACTTCATCCCTGATTTCCGCTAACGGGCGGCTCACAGGGTTACCCCGTGCGGTGGGAACAATGCAATAGGCGCAATGGAAGTCGCAGCCATCCTGTACCTTGATGAGCGCGCGCTGGGTTTCGAAGTGAGGGACAGGCGGGTCGGGGCATGTCGCCGGGGGGCGGGGAAATCGTTCCGGCTGGAGGCGGTGGAGCCTCTCCGGAATAGAGAATTTCTCAGTTTGGCCGACCGTCAGGTCCACGCTGGGATGATGCTCCAAGGTTGGGCCCAGGGTTTCGGCGGGGCATCCGGCGAGAATCACCAGCGTTCCGGGGTTGGTACGTTTGGCCTGCCGGGCCGCGTAAAGGGAGCTGTGTTCGGCTTTTCCGGTGATCGCGCAGCCGTGAATGATGGTGACATCACACGGGGTGCCAAAAGGGGTAGGCTGGTAGCCCGCCCGGGTAAAGCTGGCCGTCATGGCGGCGGTTTCCGCCTGATTCAGCCGGCACCCAATGGTTTTGAATGAGACGGTCGGGTTCATCCGGAGGGGGGTTACCCGAGGATGGTTCTAATGACATCAGCGGCGGTGAAATCGAGGCTACCGGGCTTGCAGAATTGGCTAATGTTGACGTAGTCATCGCCCAGGGTGAGGATCGGCCATTCGTGGCCGCCGCCCCTGAAATGCTGCGGGAACCCGATGTCCGAGACCAGTCCATTGCAGAGGCATTTCCGGTTGACCGTATCCTCGACTTTGCCGCCTTTGGCCACATAGGACGCGACGGGTTCCGCCGGGCAACGATAGCCGATGGTGCCGTCATCCTTGCGATACACTTCGCGCAGGAAGCCCAGGTCGCAGACCCGTTTTCGCTGATTGTATATTTCAGGCTCTGAAAGCGTTCCTTCCAGACAGGCGACTTTGAAGGGGAACCCGGTCGGTGAAGCCAGGGGATCCGTGAAAATTTTCGCCTTGCCATCCAGTGCCTTTTGAACCAGGGCCCGCCGTAATTCCGGGGTCACTCCGGATTCAACACACAAGGCAAAGGCGGTTCCCACTTGAACCCCGGAGGCGCCTTCTGCCAGGGCGGCGGCGAGTTTAGCGGCGGACCCGTAGTTGCCGGCCAGCCAGAAGGGCAATTTCATCTCACGGAAGGCCGCCAGATCAACGGTATCACGCGGGCCATAGATCGGTTCGCCAAGCGCGGATAACTGGAGTTTGCCGCGGGGAGGGGCATTGTGACCGCCAGCCAGGGGCCCCTCAATGATAAAGCCCTGGATGCTCCCGGTGGAACGCCGAATCAGCATGGTGGCCAGAGTATCGGAGGACACGATGGGCAGAAAGGCCGGGCGATGCAGGGCGGCCAACGGGGTGGTGGTATCTTCCTGGAAATCGTGCGGGTTAAACTCGAGCCGGATCATTTCGCCGCCGGCCTTCTGCGTCGTTACATGGATCGGGTAGGAGACGGCTTCGTGGTTGACGAGAACGTCCAGAATGCCTGGAATTTCGATGGGGATGCCGGCGCCCATAATGACAACACTGACACCGGCCAGCATGGCCCCGTAAATCGAGGGGAGATGTGGCAACTGGATTTTCTCCAGATAATTGATGCCGACAGGATTGGTGTGTCCCTCGCGGGCGAGGAAGACTTCCACGAAATTGGCGGCGATACAGAGCTCCTGGGGTTCCCGTTTGCCTGACACGGCGTGCGGACCGAAATTGCGATAGGGCGCGTCGGGGGCCTTCCCGTTGGGAATAAAATAATTATTCAGGATGGTCTGGACCATCTTCTGGAAAGGAAAATGGCTCAAGGCACGACGAATATGTCCTTCCGGGTCACCATCCTGAAGGCGGCGGACCATCACGTGATCAAGCCCGGTGCCGGAAACGACGCCGAGTTGTCCGAGTTTGGAGACCGTCTGCGCCAAACGCCAGTTTGAAACACCGGTACCCATCCCGCCTTGAATGATTTTTGGAATCGCAATATTCATAACGACCTAAGAGTAAACTTTTTTTCGGGTGAAATCCACTACGTTTAGCAAAGAACGTAATAATTCTGTCCGGCCCCTTGTTTTTAAGGGTCTTTTTTGTCGGTTCCCTTGGGTTTTACCCAGAAATCAGTACCCGGACCTTCCACCTGCATGACCACCGCCCGCACATTGGCGACCGGGATGCTTGCCTCGATCCGGGTACCCACGGCGCGCGGGTCATCGGATATCCAGATCCAGAGTTTCCCCTTGCGGACAAAGAGTCCATTAAAGGCGGCTTCCGGTTCCACCTTGATGCTGGCCACTTTGCCATAGTTCGGGGTGTCGATCTTTTCTTTCTTTTGGACGTTGAGCCACAGGTCGTAGACTTTTTCGTCCGCCTGAACCCGGAAATGCTGCTGGGTCCCGACATTAAAGGTCTGGTTTCTCAAGTAATACATTAAAGAGGGGATATCTCGTGTTTCAGCCTCAATGGGGTATTCCTTCTTTTTTCCGGTCAGTTGCGACTCCCAGTGCGCCACTTTATTGCTCCGGTCAAAATCGGTTGTTTCGATGTATTTATGAGTTCCTTCGCTCATGTTCTTGGAAAATCGCACGGGAAGAAAGGTCTCCGGATCAATGAGACTTTCGATGGTGTCGTCCACAGGGTATAATTTTTCGACGACCTTGTTGGAGATCGTGCGCATCCGGATCGCCAGCAAACGACGTCCTTCAAATTCGGCCCATTCGGTCCAGGTGATGGCGGTGCCGACCGGGATGATCCCCCAGTAGAGTTGATAGGTGATTTTTTCACCAATCGGCCAGCTGAAGCCTGCCAGATAATTGGTATTCGTATCACTCCAGGCCGTTCGCCCCAGAAGCAGGATAAGCATAACCATGAAAACGTTCTGCCGCATGTGTGGATAAAAGCCTGAACGGTCATCGATGTCAATCAAACAGCCAAGGTGGCCGCATCTAGAATCACAATATGGGGGGTAATGGGAATTTGATGGAATGAACAAAACAAACAAAATTGTTTTGAAGACTGAAGCAGGGGGTGCGTGCCTCACTGAGTTGTGGGGCGGATGTCCTCATCCGCCTGTCTGTGAGCCCAACGAGCAACAAGGCGGATGGGGACATCCGCCCCACAGCGGGAGCCAAAACATAGGGATGTACCCGCAAAGGGTTGTTTGACCATTTCAACCATTCCGCAAATTCCGTCTGATTATCTTGATTCTGCTGAATAGTTAGATGCGTCTGCCTTGATCAAATAGAGCCTCATCGGTTAAGGCGAGATTTGATGTGCTTTTCCCTGAATACCTATCATAATCCATTCCCATGAAGACATTTCCGTGTGACGGACAAGAGGATCCTTATGGCGGGCTCGCTCTGGCCATCGCTACCTATCAGGCGGGTGCTCTGACTGGTAATCAGTTGAAACCGGTTCTGGCTCCTTCCGGGATCTACGAACAACGAAACGGCCTGTTCATGCTGCGCGTAAGATTGACCGGCGGCCATCTTGAGTCCGCCACCCTGGCCGGACTGGCCGGGGTAATGGAGCGTAACCAGATCCCGCGGGCGCACCTATCCAGTCGACAGGCCATCCAACTCCACGATGTGTCCGTGGGGAACATCATCAGCACCCTTCGGGCATGCCACGAACTGGGACTCCCTTTCAAGGGTGGGGGCGGTAATACCTATCGGAACATTCTCATTTCGGCGGACAGCGGACTGGCACCCGACGAGGGGTTCGATGTCCTGCCTTATGCCAAGGCCATTCATCTGGCCCTGGCCGCCCGGCCGGAGGCCTTTCTGCTCCCGCGAAAATTCAAAATCGGAATGTTTACCAAACCGACCGAGGCCTTCACTGCCGCGGCTCAGGATCTGGGGTTTCTGGCGGTTACCTCAGGCGGGCGTCGCGGGTTTGCGGTCTATGGGGGTGGGGGCATGGGGCGGGAAAGCGACGTGGGCATCAAACTGTTCGATTTTCTGCCACACGACCAGTTTATCCGGTGTACCCTGGCAATGCTTCATTTCTTCAGCGACCACGGTGATCGCACGAACCGGAATCAGGCCCGGATCCGTTTTATCTTAAAACGCAGGGGAGCCGAGACGTTCGCCCGCCTGTTCCATTTCTATTTTGAGCAAACGGTCTGGGCCCCTCCCGTGTTATTGCCGGCTCCCGACTATTCCGCATTGGCTGGCAGGCCGGTGGCCGCTTCCGTTCAAAAGGTCCAGGACGCCGGCTATGAGGTCTGGACGCATCATGCCGTAGGACTGACCCGCTTCGGGCCCGGGCAGTCTACGGTCCGGCTTTATGTCCCTTATGGAAATCTGACGCCGGAACACTGCCGGGGTCTGGCTAAACTGGCGGAGGACTCCGGCGGCAGATTCCTGCGCCTGATGCCGAGTCAGGACCTGCTGATCGGGCCGGTGTGCGCCGCCGCCTTACCGGATTTATACCGCCGGCTCATCAGTGATTTCCCGGGAGTGGATTTGACGCTGCGCTCATTCAAAGGGCACATCGCCACTTGTGTCGGTTCCGCGGTATGTAAAATCGGGGTTCTGCCGGCTCCTGCGCTGGCCGACACCCTGGCTGAACATCTGGATCGGCTTCTGCCTGCGGATACACCGGAGAAGATGACGTGGCTGCGCAGGATCACCGATGATATCCGGATTTCCGGTTGCCTGAATTCGTGCTCGGGTCATCCGGCCGCCAGGTTTGGATTTCAGGGGGCGAAACAGCGGGTTGGAGACAAGGTGGAAGACGTCGTCATGCCTTTTACCGGATGCTCCCTTGCCCCGGATGACCTGCGGCTTTCTTCCTGTGACCCCGCGACGCCGGCCATCTCGCTTGATCATTTTCCTGCAGTTGTGGCTCAGGCGATCGGCTTAAAAGGATTATGAGTACGATTAAGATTATGAGTCAGAAAAGGCTTTTAAGTTAGCGCCATTCGAGTCTGACCGTTTAACTGGCGTGACATGAGTGGCGAGTTGCTGTAGATAATTCAGCGGCAGGCTAGTGGTGAGTCATTTTGATATTGATGGTCTCTATGCGTAACATCCAAGTCAGATTGGTCCAGATGGAAGTTCTCCCCGGACGGCCCCGGGAGAATACGGTCACGATGCTGGCTGAGATTGCCGCGGCCAAGCAGGCCGGTCGTCAGCTTCTTGTTTTTCCTGAAATGGCCATTCCCGGTTATCTGCTTGGGGATGAATGGGAGCGGGCGGCGTTCCTGCGGGAATGCGAGGCCTGTGGCGATGAAATCCGGGCGGCGGCCTCCGCGGGACTGACGGTGGTGTTCGGCAATGTCGGACTCGACTGGCACCTGAAGAATGAGGACGGCCGGACCCGTAAGTATAATGCGTTGTTTGTTGCTGAGTCGGGACGCTTTATCGGTCCGGTGGATGGACCTTACCCTTTTGTCATCAAAACCCTGATGCCCAATTACCGGGAGTTCGACGATAGTCGTTATTTCCATGATACCCGGAAGCTGGCGTGTGAGTTGGGAAAGCCGCTCAGTGCCTTGATTGCCCCGGTGAACACCGCGTGTGGCCGGATGGGCGCGGTGCTTTGTGAGGATGCCTGGGATAGTGATTATGCGGTATCCCCTTTGGGATTGCTGGCGGAGCACGGCGTGGATTTTGTGGTGAACGCGAGTTGTTCGCCGTTTACCTTCAATAAGAATAACAAACGCAACCGGGTTTTTGCGGCTGCTGCGGCCAGGATGGAGCGGCCCCTGATCTACGTCAATACTACCGGACTGCAGAACAACGGGAAGACGGTGTTCACGTTTGACGGGGCTTCCTGCATCTATGATGGTCAGGGGAACAGTGTTGAACCGCTGGCCCCTTTTGCCGCGGGCGTCATGGATTTCGCGCTTCCCACGGGCGGGCAGCAGGCCTTTGGCACTCCGATCGTGCCCCGTGAGGATGATGTGGCCATGCTGTATGAGGCCATCCGGTACGGGACCGAGCGGTTCATGAAGACCTGCGGGGTGGAGCGGGTGGTGGTGGGCGCCTCGGGCGGGATCGACTCCGCTGTGGTGGCCGCCCTGTATGGTCGCATTCTGCCGCCCGAGCGACTGTTGCTCGTCAATATGCCCAGCCGGTTCAATTCCCCCACCACCATTTCCCTGGCGCGCGAACTGGCCGGGAATCTCGGGTGTGGCTATGTGGAAATTCCCATTGAGGAAAGTGTCCGCCTTACCCGGGCCCAGTTGACTGAGATCGAGGTGCAATGGCCGGAGGGGCGCCGCGCATGGGCTGTGACTGATTTCCTGATGGAGAATGTCCAGGCGCGCGACCGGTCCGGCCGGATTCTGGCCGCCGTGGCGGCGGCGTTCGGCGGGGTGTTTACCTGCAATGCCAACAAGTCGGAGATGACGGTGGGCTATACCACGCTCTATGGCGATCTGGGCGGGTATCTCGCCAACATTGCCGACCTCTGGAAAGGGGAGGTCTATGCCCTCGGTCGCTATCTGAATGCGGAAGTCTATGGACGCCCCGTGATCCCTGAGGGGGCCTTTACGGTCATGCCTTCCGCCGAGTTGAGTCCCGCGCAGGCGGTGGACGAAGGGAAGGGGGATCCCCTGATCTACCCTTACCATGACCGCCTGTTCCGGGCGTGGGTGGAAGAGTGGAACCGCGTGACGCCTGAGGAGATCCTGGAATGGTACAAGGCAGGAACCCTGGAAGCGTGTATTGCCTATCCCGGCAAAGTGAGCGACCTGTTTCCCTCCGCCACCGCATTTATCGCCGACCTGGAGCGATGGTGGACCCAGTATCAGGGGCTGGGGGTTGCCAAACGTATTCAAGCCCCCCCCGTTCTGGCGGTCAAACGCCGTGCCTTCGGGTTTGATCACCGTGAATCCCAGATGGGCACCCGCCTGACCCGCCGCTATGAAACGCTGAAACAGGAACTGCTGGCCCTATGAAAAAAATCGGCTTGGCATTGGGTGGGGGCGGTGCGCGCGGGTTGGCGCATATTCCCATGTTGGAAGTGTTCGACGAGCTGGGAATCCGGCCCCATCGCATTGCGGGAACCAGCATCGGGGCCGTGATGGGGGCCCTGTATGCCTCGGGGATCTCCGGCGCTGAAATCCGCGCTGGGGTGCATAGTATGCTGAAATCCCCGGATGAATCCTTCCGCAAGGTCTTGCAGCGAAAAGGTTCCTTTAAATGGCTTCAGTTTCTCGATGTGGAATTCGGGCATGGGGGGCTTTTGAAAGGGGACAAGTTTATTGATTTCCTCTATGAGGCGATGCGTGTCAGTCGGTTCGAAGACTTGCGCATTCCCCTCAACGTGGTCGCAACCGATTTTTATTCAAGTGAGCAGGTGGTGATCAAATCCGGGGAACTGCTGGATGCCGTCAAGGCCAGCATGGCGATCCCCGGGGTCTTTACGCCCGTTCGGCGCGATGGCCGGATTTTGATTGATGGGGGGAGCGTCAATCCGGTTCCTTTTGATCTGCTTGATGACTGCGACCTGGTGGTCGCTATCAATGTGATGGGTGAGCAGCATTCGCCCCGGCGCCACATGCCCAGCTTGTTCCGGGTGGTACTTGGCACCTTTGACATCATGCAGAAATCGATCATCACCGAGAAGTTGAGGCAGGTCCAACCGGATCTCTACATCACGCCGGAACTCATTGATATCGATATCCTGGAGTTCTATAAGGCGGAGAAAATCTATGAGCAGGCCAAACCCGCCTGCCTTAAGTTGAAACACGCCCTTGAGCAACTGAGGTAACCCCCGTTGCCCGGCGGCAGGGATTAATCCTTTATTTCCTGAACCAGAATGTCGGGCTTGCCATCGGTGAGATACACCTTGAGCTGGGCTTTGTCCAAAATTTTCACCCGCTCTTCCACGGTGATGTCAGTCCGGAGCATGGGGACATTGATCTGGAGTTTATTGTTCATGAGAATGCGTTTTGACATCGTGGTGTAACCCGGGCGACTGACGGTGAGCGTATGGTCTCCCTGATAGACCTCGAGTCCGGTCAGGGGGGTGACGCCCACTAAAATGCCATCCACTTCAACCAGGGCCGGGTTGTCAGTGCTATCGATGGTGAGCCGCGTTTTCGGACGGGCTTCCGTTTCCCCGTGTTTGATTAAGGCGGCCGTCAATTTGGGCACGGCCTGGTTAATGGCGACTTCCATCAACTTCAGCAGATCCTCTTCCCCCAGTTGGGTCTGTTGGGACGCGGTTTGCCGGAATGATTGGTCGGCAACCCCCTCGGCAATGCTGATGACCGCGCCGTCCACCACGTCCAACGCCCGCAGCGTGATGCGCAGGGAGAGTTTGGTGAGCTCGATTTTCGAGCCCTCCATGTTGTACAGTTCCTTGCGGGTCGAGAAACTTGAAAGGCTTCCGCGCAACATGGAAGACGCGCCCAGCAATTGCGCCGCCTGGATGTAGGCCGGGCGAGGTTGCCCTTCCAGCAATTCACGCGGGGTCGATTTCTGGAGCTTCTCAATGAAATCCCGGCGGTCGATTAAAATGAAGCCCTTCTGCTCCATCAGCTGCCTGGCAGTCAGGTCGATTCCCTTCGCCGCCAGGGCGGCGGTGTTGATCGGCCCGATCATCGAGGACTCGGGGCGCGCCCCCGTTTCGTCATTGAATTCCAAGAGTGCGATCCGAAGGGGCGCGGCGGAACTGGTAAGCGTGAACAAGGCCAACAGGGCTGGAATGAACAGGTGCGTTTTCATGATGTAGTTCTCCTGCAATTAAGCTGACTGACATGTAATCATTAATGCAACCTAGAGCACGTCATCATGCTATTCAAATTGAACCACTTGTCCAGATTTATTGGATAGCATGCACGCCTCCATCAGCTTCATCACCCGCATGACTTCGGCATTCTTGACCGCGGGTTGGGCCCGTCCCTCAATGACCGCCATGACATTGCGGTAGAAATCACGGACATCCGCTTTGACGCGGGGCAAAGGCTCTTCGGTGGTCGTGGTATCAAACCGGGGCGCCATGGTTTTCGTCAATCCGGCACCGGCCACAATCGGCTTGGCGTCCATGTCCTCGAAACTCTGGAGTTTCATGATTTTGCCTTTGAGTGACCAATCCTCAATGACCGCTGTGCCGGTGGTCCCGCTGACGTACCAGAGGGGCAGGCTCAGGAAATTGCGGGTGCCGACTTCCACCATCACGGTTTTGCCGTGTTCAAAGGTCAAAAACACATGAAAGCCTTCGTCGACCTCCTCGCCTGTCGGAAAGTTCAGCTTGCAGAACACCTGGGTGATCCGGCCATGGATCATGAGGCAGATCCGGTCGAGCAGGTGTACGCCCCAGTCGAGCATCATTCCGCCGCCCTGTGTGGCCAGCCGGCGCCAATCGCCCGGTATGCCGCGTGAACCCTGCACCCGGGTTTCGATGTGGAAGACCTCGCCAATGAGCTTTTCATCATAGATTTTTTTAACGACCAGGAAATCCTCGTCCCACCGGCGGTTCTGATGAACTTGGAAGACCTTGCCGGTTTCGGCGGCCACGGCCAGGATTTCAGCCAGTTCGAGGCTGTTGAGACAGACCGGCTTTTCGCAGATCACATGCTTGCCCGCGCGCATCGCTTGAATCGCAATGTCCTTATGCACATGATTGGGTGTGGCGATCAACACAATGGTCACCGCCGGGTCAGCCAGAACGGCCGCCAGGCTGGGATACGCCTTCAATCCTTTTTTAACGGCGGCCGCCTGTCGCTCGGCCTTGATATCAAAGGTGCCCAGCAAGGTGAGGCCGGTGACGCTGGCCATCATTTCCGAATGCTGTGTCCCCATGCCCCCGAAACCAACGATGACTACTCCTGTCGTATGACTGCTCATAAAATTCCTTTAGGTCGATATCACAAACGTGGAAGAAAAAAATTGCGAAAAAATAATGTCAAAACAGGATCGCAATGGCAAGAGTGAAGGCATTCGGGGCGTCCGGGCAACGGAAAAGAGTTTTGAACAGAACCACACGAAGATCACGAAGGCCCAATTCATTCAGGCAACGGCCAGTTGATGGACTTCTCTGGTAATCCGTGAGGCGAGCGCATCGCCGGCAATATCGAGGTCATAGTCCATCTGGAGGCCCAGCCAGAAGCTGGCAGAGTTACCAAAGAACCTGGACAACCGCAGAGCGGTATCGGCCGTAATAGAGCGCTTGCCGTGAACGATTTCATTGATCCGGCGGGGGGAAACCCCGAGTTCGGCGCCAAGTCGATTTTGACTGATGTTCAAAGGCTTAAGGAACTCCTCTTGCAGAATTTCGCCCGGATGTATTGTCGGAATTTTTTTCATGTCTTACCCCTTGTGATAGTCTACGACCTCAACGTCATATGCGTTGCCATTGCGCCAGACGAAACAGATCCGCCATTGATCATTAATCCTTATGCTATGTTGTCCCTTACGGTTTCCGGAGAGGGCTTCCAGTCGGTTTCCCGGTGGAACACGGAGATCTTCAATATTTATACTGCGGTTCAGCATCCGCAATTTCCGCAAGGCTGTCTTTTGAATATCTGTAGGCAACCTTCGCGAATACTCGCGATGGAAGATCGACTCTGTTTCCCTACACGCGAAACTTTCTAGCATGCGTCAAGGGTATAACGCATAACGTTATGCGTCAAGATGAATCCTGGGGACGGGAAAATAGGTAAAGAAGCCGAATGGAGGGTTTCGCTCTGTCGAAACCAGTGCCCGGAAAGCCAAAACAAAAGACCCTGGCATTCTCGCCAGCCTGAACCAGCAGGATCCCGGCGAGGGAAAGAGATACCCAACGATAATTTTCCCCAATTACACCCCATTTCGACTTCAGCAAGGTGGCGTTCGACGTCCCGACGAACGATTCTGCGTCCTGGCCGTCAATCAGCCGCCGGGGACGTCGGCTGCCACCTTTGCTCCGCTATAATTCCCCTCCCTGTAAACCATCTGGAAAGCCCGCCCGGTTGGACTGCCGAAATAGCCCATGCTGATCCCGCCTGTCAACATCAGCCTGTGGCGTGCAGACACGCTTTAAGGGTGGGGAGGCCCGGGACATGGCGCAGGGCGTTTGTGAGCTGGTTGATTCCGGAGGGGATATGTTTGAGGAAATACGAGGTGGCGGGGGCGGCCCCCAGCCGGCCGAAGGCGCCCAATGCCTGGGATAAGCGCTCCACGGCGGCAATCCAGAAAAGAGCCTGCACCGATTTTCCATTGGGGATCAGGCCCAGATAATAGTCGAGAAGTTCATCCCGGACCTCGTCGGGAAGATTGACGTACGGATCGCACAGGAGCGAGGCCAGGTCGTAGGCGGCCGTCCCAAGGCGCATTCCCTGGAAATCGATCAGGAAAATCTTACCCTTGTTGAGCAGGACGTTGCTGGACTGCAAGTCGCGATGCACAATGACGCGCGGGGCCCGCACCTGGGCGGGGATCAGACTCGATAGCTCCCGGCGGATTTCCTGGCATTGGGCCTCGCTCACCGGTAGATGGCGCCGCAGGAATTGGTCACAGAACAAGGCCTGTTCCCATTCATAGAGATGCCGGGTGAAGGGGGGGGATAAGGTGATGGGATGACGCACGGCGGCGCGTGTGGCCTGATCATGCAGGCGGGCCACGGTGTCCAACGTCTGCTTATAGAGGGTGAGGCATTTCGCTCTCGTCAGGCCGGGCATGAGTTGGTCCAGGCTGTTTTCGCCAACATCTTCCAGAACACAGATTTTTTGATCCGGCCAATCGATCAGCACCGCAGGAACGCTGACGCCGTGTTTTGCCAGAAATTGGGCGTGATGGGTATATAAGCCGTTTTCAGGACGCTCAAGACTGTAGCGCACCAGAATGGCGCTTTGGGTGGTGCCGGGTGTTCCTGAGATCAGCCGGGTAAAGGTGCGCGCGGAGCCCCGTGGCGGGAGCGGGAGAACGGTGGTCTGTCCGGGGTCCCAGTTGAGTTGTGTGAGGGTCCGGCGGATGACGGGATCGGGTAAATCCGCGGCAGGGAGGGCCATATAGGAGGCCGGGCGGTTCAGGGTCACGCCATCTGTGACAATGGCGTCCTTAACGCAGGCGCCAGGGAGGAGGGTGACGTGATCCCAGAGAACGGACCGGTCGACGTTTGCCTTTGGGTGAATGCGGGTGCCCGTCCCGGCGGCCACAATCCGGCCGTCTGGTGACCGGCATTTCTTCCAACGTGGCAACTCCAGCATTTCACGATGGGTGGTCAGATAGGCCTCCGGGGAGCCGATGTCGGCCCAGTAGGCGTGGGGGACAACCACTCCGGCGATCGGTTCGCCGGCAATCAGGGCGTTTTCATAGGCGTCGACAATACTGGCAAACCCAGATTCGGGGAGAAATTTCAGGATGCGGGGCGAGAGGAGTTGCAAGCCGCAGAAGGTGGCGGTGCCCTCGGTTCTGGCGAGCGGGCTTTTAAAGACACTGATCAGGCCGTTCCGGTGCTCAACCGTCCGGGGCCCCCGTTCAGGGTGGAGCCACAGGGAGGCAATCGCGGACTGTTTCTGAAAGGCCGTGATCAAGGGACGTCCGTCCAGCTCGGCCATGACATCGGCATTGATCATCCAGAACGGCTGGTCATCCAGAAACCAGCGCGCCTTTGCCAGGACCCCGCCGGTACCCAGAATGTCGGGTTCATACGAGAGCTGGTATTTGAGGCCGGGTACCGGGTTGGTTTGGAGGTAAGCCAGGATTTGATCGGCATGATGATGGGCATTGACCAGCACGTCGCGCACGCCCCAGCGGTGCAATAATTCCAGGGTGTGTCCCAGTATGGGCTTTCCCCACAAGGGAAATAACGGCTTGGGCTTGAGCAGGGTGAGGGGGAGGAGCCGTGAGCCGAATCCGGCCGCGAGAATGATGGCTTTCTGAGGTGTTTTCATTTTTTCAGGGTTTTAACATGGATAGGCAGGATTTACAGAATAATTCCTATTATCGCGCCCCATACAGGAGCCGGGGCGCGCGTGTGTGTTTGTATTCGGCGAGAGCGGGTTGCCATTGGGCAATGATGTCTGTGGCGGAAATACCGGCCTGCAGGGCCAGTCGGACCTGATCCGTGCCAAACAGGCTATCGAACCATTCCGGCCTGGTGCCGGGAGCGGTCCACAGAGGTTCCGCACCATAGAGCCTGATGATGGCGTCCAGGAGCGTGACGCCAGTGGCCAGCGGGCGGAAGGCGGCGTGATCGGTAATCACCAGCTTCAAGCCGGCGATCTTCGTCCCCTGATAAAGGCCGGACTGGGCTTGATAATCCGCAGGCTCAAACTGGATACCCGGAAGGCCGCTTCCCTCAAGTTGCGCGAGGAGCCGTTTCCGGTCCAGCCAGGGGGCACCAATGAGTTGAAAGGCCTGTGCGGTGCCTGACCCATAGTCCAATGCGGGCAGGGCCTCCCCGAAGACGGTGCAGGTGAACAGGCAGGCGGATTCCCATGACTGGATGCGCGGGGAGGGGGGGGCCCAAGGGGGCCAAGAGGGGCGCCGCTCGCCTTCGCAGGCATAGCCCTGCATGGGGGCAATCATCAGGTCCAGATCCGGGCTCGACTGATGCTGGATCCATAAGGCGGTCTCGGCGGGCGTCATACCGTACTGCATAGGCAGGGGGAGTGCGGCGACAAAACTCCTGAATCGGCTTTCAGTGACAGGCCCATCTACACTGAGCGGGAGCGGGACGGGGCGGTCGGCGATGATCACGGGGATATGGGCTTCACTGGCAGCCTCCAACACCAGAGCCAAGGTGGATACGTAGGTGTAGGGCCGGGCACCTAGATCCTGGAACTCCACCACCAGCATATCCAGTCCCTCAAGCATCTCTCTCGTCGGTTTCCGGGTGCTGCCGTATAACGAATAGATGGGGATCTGCCATTCGGAATGCGACTCATCCTCCGTGTGATCCCCCGCAGCCGCGAGGCCCCTGAAGCCGTGCTCAGGGCCAAACAAGGCGGACAGGTTTACCCCCGGGCTCCCGCGCAGTTTTTCTGCCGAGGTGGTGCCCGCGTGGTCGATGGCGGCGGTATGACTCACCAGACCCACGCGTTTTCCTGTCAGCCACTCCTGATGCTGATCAAGAAGTACATCGATTCCCAATTTCAAAGAGGTATCCGTAACGGTCATGTCGGCAATCTGGCATAGAGTGAAAATTAATTCAAAGTTTGAATTCCCTCCCTTTTTAAAAAACTACTTGTTTTCCGCGGGGTAATCCTGCATATTCGCTTCTGATTTTTTTGCGAAACCACATCCGTGAATAACGGGGAAGTAAATAAACGAGGAGTAAGTATGATGGAAAATGAATCACTGCGTGAGCCGAAAAACACCACTGTAATGCTTTTGTCACTGTTGGTCGTATTTGTTACCATTTGGGCTATCATCGCCTCGGTCATGGCCTCGAGCCGCCGCAAGGAAGTCGACACTCTCAAGACGGATATGGCCCAGATGCGCCAGGAGTCCGAGCAGCTGAAGCAGGACACCCTGCGCAAAATGGATGAGGTTGAAAAACTTCGCCAGACCGCTATGGAATGGACCCGTCAGCACCAGCTTCGCTTGCAGGAAGAAATGCGCAAGAAAGCGGATGACGCCGCCAAGCAGGCGCAAGTCAAGGCCGATGCGGCCAAAGCCCCTGTCAAGCCGGCCGTCAAAGCGGGCAGCACGTCTGCCGTCAAGAAATCCACGGTTCCGGCCAAGAAGGCCCCCGCCAAGAAGACGACGACCAAAAAGGCCGCGTGAGCATTGGTTGGTAAAGGTTAAGACACGGGACGCTTTACAGCGTCCCGTTTTCATTTTAAACGCAAGCAGGTAAGGCGAGGTGGATATGGCGGGCATTTTCAAGGCATATGATATCCGGGGCATCTATGGTTCGCAATTGACCGAGGCTCTGGCCAAGGACATCGGGCGCGCCTTTGTCACCTTTCTGAAATGCAAAAAAGTGGTGATCGGGTATGACATGCGCCCGCATTCCATTCCGCTTTTCAAGGCGCTCTGCGAGGGCATCACGATGCAGGGGGCGGATGTGATTAACATCGGCATGTGTTCGACCCCGATGTCGTATTACGCCAATGGCTCGCTCGGGGCTGATGCCAGCATCATGATCACGGCCTCGCATAATCCCGGGGAATGGAACGGATTCAAGCTGTGCCGGGAACAGGGGATTCCCATCAGCGGGGCCACGGGCATCAAGGAGGTTGAGCAACTGGTGCTCAGCAAGGGCTTTGCGGCACCCGCCGCACGTCCCGGTGTGGTCACCTCGCATGACATTGTCCCAGCCTATATTAAGCATGTTCAAAAGGTCGCTGACCTCCGGCGTCCGGTGACGATCGCGGTCGACTTCGCCAACTCCATGGGCATCCTGGAGGCCCGATGTCTGGAAGGGATCGTCGGGATCAAACGGATTTTCGATACCCTGGATGGGACCTTCCCGAATCATGAGGCCAATCCCCTGAATACGGAAACGATGGAAGTGCTTCAGGAAACGGTGCGGCACGGAAAATTTGATTTCGGGGTCGCCTTTGACGGAGACGCCGATCGCGCCGGATTTGTTGATGAGAAGGGCGATATTGTGCCCATGGACATCATTACGGCCCTGATCGCCACCAGCGTGCTGGAAAAGGAAAAAGGCGTGATCTTCTATGACCTGCGCAGCAGCTGGGCCGTCAAGGAAACCATCGAAGCCAGCGGGGGGACGCCCATGATGAGCCGGGTGGGGCACGCCTTTATCAAGCAGCAGATGCGCGATAACAAGGCGATCTTTGCCGGGGAGTTGTCCGGTCACTATTATTTCCGGGATAATTATACGACGGAAAGTTCCGCCATGGCGGTGCTTTATATCGCCAATGTCATCACCAAGACCGGGAAGCCCCTGTCGGAGCTGATCAAGCCGATCCAACGTTACTTCGCCAGTGGTGAGATCAATTCGGAAGTGCATAGTGCCCAGGCGGTGCTGGACGCGATCCGCAAGAGGTACCCCGATGGCAAGCTTCTTGAGCTGGATGGCATTACGGTTGAGTATGCGGACTGGTGGTTCAATGTGCGTTGCTCCAACACCGAGCCGCTGGTCCGGTTGAATCTGGAGTCCAAAACGAAGGCCATGATGGAAGTGCGCCGGGACGAACTCCTGAAATTGATCCGTGGGGCTTGAATTGACTTATGACAACGATTGAACAATTGCTTTCGGACTGGATGCGGGACGCCTTTCAACGGGCCCTGCCGGAAATTACTGAGGGATGGGAGGCCATCGGGGTGGTCGCCACGACCAGTGCTGAATTTGGCGACTATCAGTGCAACCATTCGATGGGTTTTGCCAAACGTCTGAAAAAGAATCCACGCCAGATTGCCGATGCTGTGGTCAAACTGGCTCCCCCGATCGAGGCCGTGGCGAAACTCGAGATCGCCGGGCCTGGCTTTATCAATATCACGCTGAATCAGGATTGGCTGGCCCGCAAGGTGGATGTGGCCGGGAACGATCCGCTCTTGGGGACCCCGCAATTGGGTTCGGGTAAAACGGTGATTCTGGATTACTCCAGCCCCAATGTGGCGAAGCCGATGCATATCGGGCACATCCGCTCCACGGTGATTGGAAATGCCCTGGATCGCCTGCACCGGTTTCTCGGCTATAAGGTGATTTCGGATAATCATCTGGGGGATTGGGGGACGCAGTTCGGGATCATGATCATGGGCTATCGCCATTTCGCTGATCCTGTCGCGCTTGAAGCGGCCCCTATCGAGGAGCTTGAACGGGTTTATGTCAAGAGTTACGAGCAGTCCAAGCAGGATGAGACGTGGATGGCCCAGGCCCGCCAGGAACTGGTCAAGCTTCAGGCGGGAGATCCTGAAAACCGCCGGCTCTGGCAGCAATTCGTGGAATTGAGCCTCAAGGAATTTGCCCACATCTATAAGCGACTGGATGTCGAATTTGATCTCATGCGGGGCGAGAGCTATTACAATGACCGCCTGCCGGGTGTGGTTCAGGCCTTGTTGGACCAGGGCTTGGCCCGCGAGAGTGACGGGGCCCTGGTGGCCTTCCTGGATGATGAGAAATTACCGCCCTGCATCGTGAAAAAAACCGATGGCGGATTTAATTATGCCACGACCGATCTGGCCACCATCCAGAGCCGGATTGAAGAGTTTCATCCCGATAAGATTATTTATGTGACGGACGAGCGTCAGCAGAACCACTTCCGGCAGGTGTTTGCGGTGGCGCGCAAGTTGGGCTGCAAGACCCATCTGGAACATGTCTGGTTCGGGCTGATGCGGTTGCCCGAAGGGACCTTCTCCACCCGCCAGGGGAATGTCATCAAGCTGGAGAAGTATCTGGACGAGGCGGAGGCCCGTGCGCTGGCTGTCGTCAAGGAGTCCAGTCCCGAGATGCCGGAGGATCGTCAGGCGAACATTGCGCGTGCTGCCGGGATCGGGGCGGTCAAGTATACGGACCTGAGTCAGAATCCCCAGAGTCTGGTCACCTTCACCTGGGAGAAGGCGTTGGCTTTGGATGGAAATTCCGCGCCCTACCTCCAGTATGCCTATGCGCGGATTGCCAGTGTTCAGGACAAATATCGTGATCTGTATCCGGGCCATGATCTGACGAAATTCCCGATTCTCCTGGGGGAACCCATTGAGCGGGTCCTGGCGATCATGATCCTGAGATTTCCCGAAGCCGTGGTGCGGGCGGCCGACAGCTATAAGCCCAGCATTCTGGCCGACTATCTCTATGAATTAGCCTCCGCCTATAGCACCTTCTACCAGAATGTACCGTTCCTCAAGGCCCCGGAAGGGGTGCGCGAGAGCCGGGTGCGCCTGTGTTCAGTCGTGGCGAAGCTGCTGCGCCAGGGCTTGAAGTTACTTGGGATCGAGACGCCCGACCGGATTTAAGCGGCTTTCCGCCAAGGAGAGGGGGAATCATGGGGAAAGTAAAACTTGGATTTATCGGGGCGGGAAAAATCGCGAAAGCGCATCTTGAACAAGGGTTGAAGGACTTCCCGGATGTTGAATTTACGGGTTGGTGCAACCCGTCCGAAAAAGCGGCGGCGGGGCTGCGGGATCTTTGCGGCGGGCAGGGTAAAGTCTATGCCGATGCCGAGTCGATGATTAAGGAGGCGCGGCCCGATGCCCTATTCATCCTGTTGCCGCCTTTCGCCCATGGCCCGGCAGAACTCGCGGCGCTGAAACATAATATTCCGTTTTTTGTGGAGAAGCCTGTCGCCCTGGATCTCCGGTTTGCCGAAAAGATCGCCAAAAGGGTGGAGAAAAAGAACCTCCTCACCTCGGTCGGATATATGAGTCGCTATCGTGCCTCGGTCAATACGGTCCGGGAGCTGTTCCAGGTGCAGAAACCGGTGCTGTTGCAAGGCGGCTGGCTGCTGGGTATGTGGGACGGTTCGGACGGTTGGTGGGTGAGGAAGCATTTATCCGGTGGCCAGTTCCTGGAGCAGGCCACGCATGCGGTGGACCTGGCCCGCTATCTGTTTGGTGATGTGCAGAGTGTTTATGCGGTGGCGCAACGGGGGGTTAAGGCGGCGCGGCCCGCCTATTTCACCATCGACGATTCGATGATGGTGCAGCTGGTTTTTAAGAACGGCGCGGTCGGGAATATCTATTGCTCGGTTATCCCCAATGTCGGGGGCGGCGTTGGCCTGACCGCCTACGGGGTGGATCTTTGTGCCCGGTTCTCCGGGGCAGAGTGCAACGTGACCATAGAACTGCCTGAAAACAAGAAAATCGAGATCGCCTCAGGTGAGAAAGCGCTCGCCCTGGAAAGCCGGGCATTTATTGATGCTGTCAAGACCGGCGACCGGTCCGGGATCAAGTCATCCTATGAGGATGGCCTCAAGACATTGGCGGTCACGGTGGCGGCCAACCAATCCGCCGAAAGTGGCAAAGCGGTTAAATTGTAAGACCGGCTTCAAACTGCCATCCCGAACATTGTGCACAATACGCAGTTTATTGGTTTATATTCGAGTTGGCTGGCGCGTAAATGGGCACGGGTATTTCCGGCGGTGGCACCGGATTTTCAAACACAGGCTCTGCCACCTCGGAGACTGGAGGCACGACGTCGACCACCGGTAGCGGTTCCGGGAGTGGCGCTGCAGCCCTAGATTTTCACATGTCCTGAATTTCGCGTTATATGGCTTGACTTCTTCGACTTGATTTAGCGATACCTTTTTGTCATCGTGACTCAGAAAAAGTTATCAATATTCTTTAAAGGAGCCCGGATGAATTGGATGTTGTGTGTACTGGTCTTGTGTGCAGTTACATCATCGGCAATAACCCCGGACTACACTTACATAACCAATAATGGATCAATCACGATCACGGGGTACATTGGTACAAATACTGCCGTGACTATCACGAATAAGATCAACGGATTGACGGTTTCTTGCATCGGGGATTCATCATTTCAATACAAGACCTCACTTACAAGTGTGACGATCCCGAGTAGTGTTGTCAGAATTGGTAATAGTGCATTCTCTACCTGTTACAATTTGACAAACGTTACATTTGGTAGCAACGTTTCAACGATCGGAAATGATGCGTTCTATTACTGTCCCGGCTTAGCTCAAGTGCAGATCCCAAATAGTGTCACAAATATTGGGGATCGATCCTTTAAAAGTTGCTACGGCATTGGTCCTTCTGTCCAAATATCTAGCAATGTTAATTATATTGGGCCATATGCTTTTGCAGATTGCGGGCAGCTTGTCACAATAACGGTCAATGCAGTCAATAGCCGTTATAGCAGCACGAATGGTGTTTTGTTTAATTCTAACAAAACTACTCTCATTCAGTATCCAGGCGGAAAAGGAGGTACCTATGTGGTCCCCAACAGTGTAACCAGAATTGAAGATGGAGCATTCTATAGTTGCCAAAATCTTTCCAATGTCATAATTGGCACTAACGCTACCACAATTGGTGCTAATGCCTTTTACTACTGTGGCCTGACAAATATCTCGATCGGCACAAATGTTTACAGCATTGGGGACACCGCGTTTTATCAATGCAGTAGCCTAATCTTCATTACGATCCCATCGGGCGTAACAAATATTGGATATTGTGCTTTTAAAAGGTGCGACAGCTTGGCGGTCATATCGGTTGACCCGCAAAATCATTACTACAGTAGTACGAATGGAATTTTGTTTGATAAGGGAATGACTTTGTTGATTCAGTGTCCTGCTAAGGGGAATGTAAGTGACTACGCGATTCCCGACGGCGTCACAAATATTGCTAATTATGCCTTTTATGACCCCGCGCGCAACCAGCTAATGCAACACCAGTTGTATAAAAAGGTCACGCGGTAA